>NZ_LZJJ01000325.1:0-10770 GCF_001667625.1 Mycobacterium sp. E1715 | reverse complement strand
GCGCGCGCCGCATCAGCGAGAAGGGCGCCGCCAGTTGGGAATTGGGGCTCGCAGCGGCGGCCGTGATGAATTGTGCGGCGTCCGGGCCGTCGACCTCCTGCACGTTGGGCGTGCCGAAGCTGAACAACTGCTGCGCGATCCCGGGGTTGCTGCCGCCGCCGATGATCGGGCCGCCGCCGCTCGACGTCATCGGGGGCAGCGCGGAACCGGGATCGGCGCCCGCCGGCGCGACACCGGCGACGGCGCCCAGCGCCAGCGCCGCCAGCGCCCGGCGGAGCGCGGTGAGTCTCATGCCCCTCATTCCAGCACGTGTGCGCGGCCCGTGTCAGCGGAAGGCGTCGCTGCCGGTGAACGCCTGGCCGAGCACCAGCTGGTGCATCTCGGGTGTGCCCTCGTAGGTGAGCACCGACTCCAGGTTGACCATGTGCCGGATCACCGGGTATTCCAGCGATATCCCGTTGCCGCCCAGGATGGTTCGCGCGGTGCGGCAGATCTTGATGGCCTCCCGGGTGTTGTTCAGCTTGCCGAAGCTGACCTGCTCGGGTCGCAGGCCGACGCCGTCCTTGAGGCGGCCCAGGTGCAGCGACAGCAGCTGACCCTTGTGCAGCTCGACCGCCATGTCGACGAGTTTCGCCTGGGTCAATTGAAATCCGGCGATCGGGCGCCCGAATTGGGTGCGCTGCGTGGCGTAGTCGAGCGCGGCCTGCCATGCCGACCGCGCCGCGCCCATCGAACCCCAGATGATGCCGTAGCGCGCCTCGGACAAGCACGACAGCGGCCCCCGCAGGCCCTTCGCCTCGGGCAGCATCGCCGAATCGGGCACCCGCACGTCGTCGAGCACCAGCTCGCTGGTGATAGAGGCGCGCAGCGACAGCTTGTGGTGGATGGTGTTCGCCGAGAAGCCGGGCGTCTTGGTGGGGACGATGAAACCGCGGACGCCGTCGTCGGTGGCCGCCCACACCACCGCGACATCGGCGACCGAGCCGTTGGTGATCCACAGTTTGCGGCCGTTCAGCACCCAATCCGAACCATCGCGGCGGGCGCGGGTTTTCATCGCGGCCGGGTCGGACCCCACGTCGGGTTCGGTCAGCCCGAAGCACCCCAGCAGTTCGCCGGTGGCCATGCCCGGCAACCACTCCTGCTTCTGCTGCTCGGACCCGAAATTCCAGATCGCGAACATCGCCAACGACCCCTGCACCGAGACCATCGACCGAATTCCGGAGTCTGCGGCCTCGAGCTCGGTACAGGCCAGGCCGTAGTGCACCGACGAGGCGCCGCCGCAGCCGTAGCCCTCCAGGTGCATGCCCAGCAGGCCGAGCTGGCCGAATCCCTTGGCGAGTTCCCGCACCGGCAGGTCGCCGATCTCGAACCACTCCGCGACGTAGGGCAGGACGTGTTCGGCGCAGAACTCTCTGACGGTGTCGCGCACCGCGAGCTCGTCGCTGGACAGGGAGGCGTCCAGGCCCAAGGGGTCATACCGGTCGAAGGCGGGAGGCTTTTTGGTGCTCATGGCCTTCAGCCTGCCACTAGGCCGCCCTCGGCAGGCCCGGCCGGTAGTCTCGCTGCATGCGACGGCCAGTGTGGCTCGTCGTGGACGTCGCCTGTGTGCTGGTCTTCTGCGCGGCTGGGCGTCGTAGCCACGACGAAGGACTCGACATCGCCGGGGTGGCCACCACCGCGTGGCCGTTCCTCACCGGAACCGCCGTCGGGTGGCTGGCGTCCCGCGCCTGGCGGCGCCCGACCGCGTTGATGCCCACCGGGGTGGTCGTGTGGCTGTGCACGGTGGTGGTCGGCATGGTGTTGCGCAAGCTGAGTTCCGCGGGCGTCGCGGCCAGTTTCGTGGTGGTGGCGGCGTCGGTCACCGCGCTGTTGTTGCTCGGCTGGCGGGCGGTCGTCGGGCTGACCGTGCGGCGCCGGTCCGGCGTCTGACCATGGCAACGGCGGCGGGCGTGGCGGTGACCGCGGCATTCGGCGCCGCCGCGCGCGCGGTCGCCACCAACAGGGGGCTGCTGAGCGATCCGTTCGCCGAGCCGTTGGTGCGCGCCGCCGGGGTGGACCCGCTCGCCCGCGTGATCGACGACGACCGGTTCGCCGCGGACGACGCGGGCGGCCCGAGGTTCCTGGACCTCTGCGCGGCGCACACCCGGTTCGTCGACGAGTTCGTCGCCGATGCCGTCGGGGCGGGCTTTCGTCAGGTGGTGCTGTTGGTGTCCGGCATGGACACCCGGCCGTACCGGTTGTGGTGGCCGCCCGGGACGACGGTTTACGAGATCGACCGGCCCGAGGTGCTCGACTTCAAAGCCGAAGTGCTGCGCGACCAGGGCGCCGAACTGACCGCGAGCCGGCGCGCGGTCGGCGTCGACTTGCACCAGGATTGGCCGGCCGCGCTGCGGCGCGTCGGCTTCGACGCCGCCGCGCCCACGGTGTGGGTCGCCGAGCAGTTGCTCATCGGCTACCTGACGCCGGCACTGCAGGACCGGGTGCTGCAGGGCGTCACCGCGATGAGCGCCGCCGGCAGCCGGCTCGCCTGCGATCACATGCCCACCTGGACCCCCCTGCTCCTGGAGGCGGAGCGGTCCTTCGTCGACGGCTGGCGCCGCCACGGCGTGGAGATCGACCTGGCCAGCCTGACGCATCCGGGCCGATACCACTACGTCCCCGAGTATCTGGGCGCCAACGGCTGGGTGACGGCGCAGCGCAGCGTCGGCGACCTGTCGGGCGCGATGGGGCTGCCGGCGCCCCCGCGTGGGGGGACGGACTTCGTCCCGGAATACCTCACCGCCACAAGGGTTTAGATGTTCATGCCGGGTTCTGACCAATCAGCGCTGCGGTTCGTGTCGGCCACGCACAACGATCCGCTGGCGCAGCCCCTGCTGGCCGAGCTGGCCGACGAGTACGCGCAGCGCTACGGCGGCACGCCGAGCACGCACTTGTCCTGGCTGCCGGTGCCGGAGGCGGAGCTGGCCGCGCCGGACGGTGGGCTGCTGATCGGGGTGCTCGACGGCGTGCCCGTCACCGGCGGCGCCTTTCGGCGGTACGACGCCGAGACCGCCGAACTCAAACGCATTTGGACCGACCGCGCGCACCGGCGGCGCGGTTACGCCCGAATCCTGCTCGCGGCGCTGGAGGCCGAGGCCGCCGCGCGCGGGTATCGGCGGCTGTACCTGATCACCGGCAACCGGCAACCCGAGGCCGAGGCGCTGTACGACGCGACCGGGTATACCCGGGTGCCCGCCGATCCGCTGCCGTCCTGGGGACCGTTCGTCCCGATCGCCTTCGAGAAATGGCTGGTTCTCGACGGTCAGTGAGTTTCACCGAGTGTGGGGTCTACGGACGAATTTCGGGCCGTTGGTGTACCCAGGGCCCACACTCGGCGCCACCAGGCTTCAGCTTTCGGCGAGCGCGAGGGCCGCCGCGGTCGCCTCCCGAATCGGCCCCCGCCACACGTCGCCGTGGCCCGGCAGCAGGACCTCGGTCTCCAGCAGCGCGAGCGCGGACAGGGTGCGGATGCAGTCCTGTTGGTTGTAGCTGAAGATCGCCGGCAGCAGTTGCGGCCCGCTGCGGCGCAGTAGTGGGTGCCCGGTGATGAGGGCGTCGCCACTGACCAGCACACCGTCGACCAGATACGAGCAGTGCCCGTTGGTGTGGCCGGGGCTGAAGACCGGGCTCGGTTGGCCCGGCAGGCTCGCGGCCAGCTCCGCGGTCAACGCCCGAGCGGTCGGGATGCCGTCGCGGATCAGGCCGCCGCTGCGGACCACGTGGGCCGTCCACTTGGCCCACCGGGGCCGCCAAATGCGCAGCGCCACATCGACAATGGACACCTGCTCGAGGTACTCCCGCTTCGCGTGCCCCACCTCGTCCGCGTGGCAGTAAACCGGGATGCCGTGCGCGTCGGCGAACCAGATCGCGGTGCCCAGGTGGTCGATGTGTGCGTGCGTCAACACGATGGCGCGCACGTCGTCCGGGCCGAAGCCCAGCGCGGACAGCGAGGCCAGCACGTCCTGGCGGTCGCCGGGATAGCCGGCGTCGATCAGCATCACGCCGTTGTCGTCGGTGACCAGAGTCCAGTTGACCGCCTCGCCCTGGGCGAGGTGAACCCGGTCGGTGACTTGAACGAGCTCCGCCATGCCCGCGAGTGTAGGCGGAGGAGTAGAAATGACCCGTGGCTGAACTGAAACTTGGATACAAGGCATCCGCCGAACAATTCGCACCGCGCGAGCTCGTCGAACTCGCCGTCGCCGCCGAAGCGCACGGCATGGACAGCGCAACCGTCAGCGATCACTTCCAGCCCTGGCGGCACAAGGGCGGGCACGCCCCCTTCTCGCTGGCCTGGATGACCGCCGTCGGCGAACGCACCAAGCGGATCGTGCTGGGCACCTCGGTGTTGACGCCGACCTTCCGGTACAACCCCGCCGTCATCGCCCAGGCCTTCGCCACCATGGGCTGCCTTTACCCGAACCGCATCTTCCTCGGTGTGGGAACCGGCGAGGCGCTGAACGAGATCGCCACCGGATACGAGGGCGAGTGGCCCGAGTTCAAGGAACGCTACGCGCGGCTGCGCGAGTCGGTGCGGCTGATGCGCGAACTGTGGCTCGGCGACCGCGTCGACTTCGACGGCGAGTACTACAAGACCAAGGGCGCCTCGATCTACGACGTGCCCGAGGGCGGCATCCCGATCTACATCGCCGCGGGCGGACCGCAGGTGGCCAAGTACGCCGGGCGCGCAGGCGACGGATTCATCTGCACCTCCGGCAAGGGCGAAGAGCTCTACAAGGACAAGCTCATCCCCGCGATGCGCGAGGGCGCCGAAGCGGCGGGCAAGAACGCGGATGAGATCGACCGGATGATCGAGATCAAGATCTCCTACGACACCGACCCGGAGCTGGCCCGCGAGAACACCCGGTTCTGGGCGCCGCTGTCGCTGACCGCCGAGCAGAAGCACAGCATCGACGACCCGATCGAGATGGAGAAGGCCGCCGACGCGCTCCCGATCGAGCAGATCACCAAGCGCTGGATCGTCGCGTCGGACCCCGACGAGGCCGTCGAAAAGGTCAAGGACTACGTCGACTGGGGGCTCAACCACCTGGTGTTCCACGCGCCCGGCCACGACCAGCGCCGGTTCCTCGAGCTCTTCGAAAAGGACCTGGCCCCCAGGCTGCGGCGACTTGCCTGAACCCTCGGCCATCTACATCGCCGCTCCGGAACCGGAGACCGGCAAGTCGACGCTCGCGCTCGGGCTGCTGCACCGCCTGACCGCGACCGTCGCCAAAGTGGGTGTGTTCCGGCCCATCACGCGCGTGCCCGACGGCAAGGACCACGACTACATCCTGGATCTGCTGCTGCAGCACACCACCGCGGGCGTGCCCTACGAGCAGTGCATCGGCGTCACGTATCAGCAACTGCACGCCGACACCGACGCCGCGATCGCCACCATCGTCGACGCCTATCACGCGATGGCCGACGACTGCGACGCGGTAGTGATCGTGGGCAGCGACTACACCGACGTCGCGCGGCCGGCCGAGCTCTCCGTCAACGCCCGGATCGCCGTCAACCTCGGTGCGCCCGTGCTGCTCACGGTCAGCGGCCGGGGCCGGACCCCCGACGAGGTGGCCGGCGTCGTCGCGGCGTGCCTGGCCGAGCTGTCCAACCAGCGCGCCCACGCCGCCGCGGTGGTCGCCAACCGCTGTGAACCGGCTCAGCTGGACGAGGTCGCCGAGGCGCTGGAGGCCTTCACCCAGCGCAGCTACGTGCTGCCCGAGGAGCCGCTGCTGTCGGCTCCGACGGTGGCCGAACTCGAAAAGGCCGTCGGCGGAACGCCGGTCAGCGGTGAGGCGTCGCTGCGCGATCGGGAGGTCACCGGCGTGCTGGTCGCCGGCATGACCGCCGACCACGTGCTGGAACGGCTGAGCGACGGCATGGCGGTGATCACCCCCGGCGACCGGTCGGACGTGGTGTTGGCCGTGGCGAGCGCCCATGGGGCCGAAGGCTTTCCGTCGCTGTCCTGCATCGTCCTCAACGGCGGCTTCCAGCTGCACCCTTCCATCGCGGCGCTGGTCGCCGGGCTGCGGCTGCGGCTGCCGATCATCGCCACCACGCTGGGCACCTACGACGCGGCCAGCGCCCGGGCCGCGGCGCGCGGCCGCGTCACGGCGAACTCGCTGCGCAAGATCGACACCGCGCTGGAGCTGATGGACCGCTACGTCGACGTCCCGGATCTGCTTGAACAGCTTGCCATTCCGATTCCCACCGTGACCACGCCGCAGATGTTCATCCACCGCCTGACGCTGCAGGCGCGGGCGGATCGCAAGCACATCGTCCTGCCCGAGGGGGACGACGACCGCATCCTCAAGTCGGCCGGCCGGGTGCTGCAGCGCCGAGTCGCCGACCTCACCGTGCTGGGCGACGAGGCGCAGATCCGGCAGCGCTCGGGGGAGCTCGGGGTGGACCTCGACGGCGCGCAGGTGATCGACCCGCGCACCAGCGACCTCCGCTCCCGGTTCGCCGATCAGTACGCCGAGCTGCGCAAGGCCAAGGGGGTCACCGCCGAGCACGCCCGCGAGATCATGCGCGACGCCACGTATTTCGGCACGATGATGGTCTACAACGGCATGGTCGACGGCATGGTGTCGGGCGCCGCCCATACCACGGCGCACACGGTTCGGCCGGCCTTCGAGATCATCAAGACCGTGCCCGACGTCTCGACGGTGTCCAGCATCTTCCTGATGTGCCTGCCCGACCGGGTGCTGGCCTATGGCGACTGCGCCATCATCCCGAACCCGACGCCGGAGCAACTGGCCGACATCGCGATCTCCTCCGCCCGCACCGCATCGCAATTCGGCATCGAACCGCGGGTGGCGATGCTGTCGTACTCGACCGGCGAGTCGGGCACCGGTGCCGACGTCGACAAGGTCAGAACCGCAACCGAATTGGTGCGGCGGCGGGCGCCGGAGCTGCCGGTCGAGGGGCCCATCCAGTACGACGCCGCGATCGAACCGTCCGTCGCGGCCACCAAGCTGCGTGGCTCGCCGGTGGCCGGCCGTGCCACCGTGCTGGTGTTCCCCGACCTCAACACCGGCAACAACACCTACAAGGCCGTGCAGCGCAGCGCCGGGGCGATCGCCATCGGGCCGGTGCTGCAGGGCCTGCGCAAGCCGGTGAACGACCTGTCCCGCGGCGCGCTGGTCGAAGACATCGTGAATACCGTTGCCATCACCGCGATCCAGGCCCAGGACGTCCGTGACTAGCGCGAACCGGGCCGTGCTGGTGATCAACTCCGGCTCGTCGTCGCTGAAATACCAGTTGGTCGAACCGGATTCGGGTGTCGCCCGCGCGACCGGCAACGTCGAACGGATCGGGGAGGAGTCGTCACCGGTTCACGACCACGACGCGGCGCTGCGCCAGGCCTTCGACGCGCTGTCCGAGAAGGGGATCGACCTCGGGAATTGCGGACTGGTGGCGGTGGGCCACCGAGTCGTACACGGCGGCAACACCTTCTACAAGCCGACGCCGGTGGACGACGCGGTGATCCGCAAGCTCGACGAATTGTCCGAACTGGCGCCGCTGCACAACCCGCCCGCGGTCAAGGGAATCGAGGTGGCCCGCAAGCTGCTGCCCGATGTCCCGCACATCGCGGTCTTCGACACGGCGTTCTTCCACGACATGCCGCCCGCCGCCGCGACCTATGCGATCGACCGCGGCTTGGCCGAACGCTGGAAGATCCGCCGTTACGGGTTTCACGGCACGTCGCACCGCTATGTGAGCCAGCAGGCCGCCGCCTTCCTGGACCGGCCGCTGGGCGGCCTGAAACAGATTGTGCTGCACCTGGGTAACGGCTGCTCGGCGTCGGCGATCGCCGGTAGCAGGCCGCTGGACACGTCGATGGGCCTGACGCCGCTGGAGGGTCTGGTGATGGGCACCCGCAGCGGCGACATCGACCCCAGCATCGTCAGCTACCTCTGCCACGTCGCCAAAATGGGCGTCGACGAGGTGGAATCCATGCTCAACCAGCGGTCCGGGGTGGTCGGGCTGTCGGGCGAGCGCGACTTCCGGCGGCTGCGCACCATGATCGAATCCGGCGACGCCGCAGCGCAATTGGCCTACGGCGTGTTCACCCATCGGCTGCGCAAATACATCGGCGCCTACCTGGCGGTGCTGGGACACACCGACGTCATCAGCTTCACCGCCGGCATCGGGGAGAACGACGCGGCGGTCCGCCGCGACGCGGTGGCGGGCCTGGAGGAGCTGGGCATCGTGCTCGACGAGCGCCGCAACCTCGGCGGCGGCAAGGGTGCCCGGCAGATCTCCGCCGACGAATCTCCGATCGCCGTGCTGGTGATCCCGACCAACGAGGAACTGGCCATCGCCCGCGACTGCGTGAGCGCGCTAAGCGGTTAGGAAGCCGAGGCTCTTCCGCCCGGCGCCCACCGACGGCGCGGGATCCGTCCCCACGGTCCGCGCGAGCAGCTCGTGGTACACGTCGCGAAAGTCGGTGGTGTACTTCAGGTCCCCGTTATCGAGGTCGGTGAGGCTGGGTTCGTCGCCGTAGAAGCCGCCCCGAACGGGCGCGCCCGCGACGAAGACGGGACCGGCGGTGCCGTGATCGGTGCCCTGGGACGCGTTGGCGCGCACCCGGCGGCCGAACTCCGAATACGCCACCACGACGACGTTGCGGCCGGCGACCCGCTGCAGGAACGAGGTCACCGCCTCGTCGAACGTCGCGAGCAGCCGCTGCTGCGTGGCCCGTTCCCCGGCGTGCGTGTCGAAGCCGCCCAATTGCACCGTGTAGACCCGTGTCGGCACGCGGGCCTGGACCGCCTCGGCCACCAGGCTCAGTTGTGCGGACAGGGAGTTACCTTGGTTTCCTGCGGCTTTCACCGATTCGAAGGCGTTGGCGGTGGTGCGGGCGGCCCGGTAGGCCTTGCACACCGCGGCCATCGCCGGGGTGTCGTCGCGGTCCTCGGCGCCGAGCGCGCCCATCAGCGTGTCGAGGCCCTGTCCGGTCGGCTCCGGGGCCGTGGAAAGCGCGGCGGCGGTGTGCTTTTCGCCCACCGCGAGTGGCGGAAGCACGGGACCGATGTTGACCGCCCGCAGCGGGTCGTCGCCGGTGGCGTCGAGCCAGCGGCCGATCCAGCCCGTCGACACGGGCTCGGCGGGAGACGCCGTCTGCCAGATATCCATGGACCGGAAGTGGCTGTGGTCGGGCCGCGGATAACCCACGCCCCGCACGATGGCGAGCTGCCGCCGTCCCCACAACTGCGCCAGACCCTTCAGGGCGGGGTTGAGACCAAGCGCCTCGTCGAGGTGCAGGACGTCGCCCGGGGCGTAGGCCAGTTCCGGCCGGGCGTCGTGATACGCGTTGTCCGCGTAGGGGATCAGGGTGTTGATCCCGTCGTTGCCGCCGTAGAGCGTGACCAGCACCAGCACGCCCGCGCCGTCGGCCAGCGGCCGGTCCCCGGCGGCCCGCATCAGGTCGGGCCAGCGGACCGCCACCGCCGTCGACAACAGGCCGGCCGCGCCCACACCGGCGCTGGCGGCCAGGAATCTGCGGCGGTTCATCTCGGGCATCGTGTTCTCGCTAGGACGTCAGGTATTCGGGGGTGTTGACCGCGGCGGCGACCAGTTGCGGCGGGTTGCGCACCAGGGGTTGCAGCGCGTCGGCGGTCCGGTCCGACCAGTCGCCGACGCCGATCAGGTAGCCGACCGCGTCGATGCGGTCACCGGGCGCGGCGCTTTCGACGCCGGACAGGTCGCCGGCGTGCGCGAGCCGGTTGGCGGCCCGCAGCCGCGCCTCGGCGCTTGCGGTGGACAGCCACACCTGGCCCTGCGGCCAGCCGCCGACGCTCGGCGGATAGAACGGCCGCTGCCCGAGGGCGTGCAACGTCGCGTCGGTGACTTTTCGAGTGGATGGGTCGAGGGGCACCCGCAGGGCGCGCATGACGCCGACGAGCCATTCGACGGGCGGGTTGACGACAGTGGCCCGGCCGTGGACGAACTCGTCGTCGGTGAGGATCGCCCGGGTCAGCGCACGCAGGTCCCGGCCCGGGCCGTACGCGGCGACCAGCCTGTCGAGCGTGGGGCGCGACGGCGGATCATCGGAGGCCAGCTGTCGCCACAACCGTCCCGCGACGTACTCCGGCGACTTCGGCTGGGCCAGCACGGCGTCGCAGAACCCGGCGGCGTCGAAGTCACGGGTCTGCCCGAACAGAGTCTTGGCCGCGCCGTCATGGCGTTTCGGGGCCAGCGTCGTGTTGCCGTCGGCGCCGATCAGCCAGCCCGTCAGCGCGCGGGCGCCGTTGCGCACGTCGTCCTCGGTGTAGCCGTTGCCGTGTCCCAGCGTGAACAGCTCCATGAACTCGCGCGCGAGGTTCTCGTTCGGTGCCTTGGCGGTGCTGCTCTGCCCGTCCAGCCAGCGCAGCATCGCGGCGTCGGTCAGCATCGCGTAGGCCAGGGTGCGGAAGTCGCCCAGCGACAGGGTGCGCAGCTTCTGGTTCTGTGCGGCCATGTACGCCGCGACCCGGACCTTCTGCGCGGAGGTGGCGAAGTGGTTGTGCCACAACAGGGTCAGCTTCTCACCAAGCGGCTGCCGCACGCTGACCATGCGGTGCAGCCACCAGTCGGACAACGCGCGCTGCTGCTCGGAGAGCTGCTGGTTGTACTGCTTGCGGGCCGCGGGCGCGGCGGACTTTCCGGGCGGTCGGGGTGACCGGACCCGAGGTGGACGCCGCACTGGGCGGCGACTGGCCAACTTACGTCGACGCCATGCTGGCCGCG
>NZ_LZJJ01000324.1:0-1214 GCF_001667625.1 Mycobacterium sp. E1715 | reverse complement strand
CGGGTTCGCCACGTCGGCGGCCGTCGAGTTGGTCGGCCGGCGGGTGACGCGCTGGTTGCCCCGAGCACAGGAAGGCTTGCGATGACCACTGCGGCACAAACCGGAACCAGTCTTGAGCTCGAAGCGGTTCGGTTGTCCTACACCGGGACTCCGGTCATCGACGGGCTGAGCCTGACGGTGCGCCCCGGGGAGATCCTGGTGCTGACCGGGCCGTCGGGCTGCGGCAAGTCGACGCTGCTGCGCGCCCTGGCGGGGCTGCTGCGGCCCGACGCGGGCCGGGTGCTGGCCGACGGCGCGGAGGTCACCACCACCTCGGGTGACCGCGGCATGGTGTTCCAGGACAACGCGCTGCTGCCGTGGCGAACCGTGCGGTCCAACATCGAGCTGGCGCTGCGGCTGCGCGGCGAGCCCCGGGCCACCCGTCGCGCGCAGGCCGAGCGCTGGATCGACGAACTCGGGCTCGCCGGTTTCGGCCACTTCCTGCCCAAAAGCCTCTCCGGCGGGATGCGCCAACGGGTCCAGCTCGCCCGCGGCCTGGCGGGTGCGCCCCGCGCGGTGATGATGGATGAGCCGTTCGGCGCGCTGGATACTCAAACCCGGGCGGCCATGCAGCGGCTGTTGATCGACACCTGGCGCACCCATCCCACGACGATCGTCTTCGTCACCCACGACGTCGACGAGGCGCTCGCGCTGGGGGACCGGATCGTCGTGCTGGGCCGGGCCGGGGAGCCGCCCCGCGCATCCATCGACGTGCCTGATCCGCGCGGAGAGCTGCCGAGGGACGGGTTGCGCGCCGAAATCATTGCCGCCCTGGGCAACTTGGTGGCGGCATGATGGAGATCCCGGACCCGGCGACCCCCCTCCGCCTCGACTGCGACGTGCTGGTCATCGGCGGTGGGACCGCCGGCACCATGGCGGCGCTGTCGGCCGCCGAGCACGGCGCCCAGGTGCTGCTGTTGGAGAAGGCCCACGTCCGGCACTCCGGCGCGCTGGCGATGGGCATGGATGGCGTGAACAACGCCGTCATCCCGGGCAAGGCCGAACCCGAGGATTACGTCGCCGAGATCACCCGCGCCAACGACGGAATCGTCAACCAGCGCACCATCTATCAGACCGCCAGCCGAGGATTCGCGATGGTGCAGCGGCTGGAACGCTACGGGGTGAAGTTCGAGAAGGACGAACACGGCGAGTACGCGGTGCGCCGGGTGCACCGC
>NZ_LZJJ01000323.1:0-27566 GCF_001667625.1 Mycobacterium sp. E1715 | reverse complement strand
CTGCGCGCAGTCGAGCACGGCCTTGACGATGTCGCTGCGCGTCGAGTCCTTGAGCACGAACCCGGCGGCGCCCTGCTGCAATGCCTGGTACACGATGGCCGGCTCGTCGTGCGCCGAAATCAGCAGCACGCGGGTCGGCAATTCCTGACTCCGCACCGCCGCGGCGACCTGCCCGCCATCCATGCCGGGCATGCGGAAGTCGAGCAGGGCGACGTCGGGCCGATGTTCTTTGATCAGTTCCAGTGCCGCCGAACCGTCGTCGGCCTCGCCGACCACGTTCACCGAACCGCTCGACGACAGGGCGCGCACGACGCCCTCACGAAACAGGGGGTGATCGTCGCCGACAACCACCCGCACCTTGTCGGGCGCTGCTGGGCCGGCCATGGCGATGAGTCTAGCCCGCAAAGCGTCCGCGGCAATCAGCGAAAACTCTGATGCACGCCTGGGCGCTTTGCCCCGAGAGAGCCGCCGCCGATGAGTACTGTGTTCGCGTGGCGGTCGCGAGCGACGCGGAACTGGGTCGGGTGCGCAGGCTTCATCAGCTGCGTTCGTATCGGCTTGCGTCGGTCCTCCGGGTCGGCGTGGTGGGCTTGATGATCGCTGCGATGCTCAGCGGCACCCGCCGGTCCGAGTGGACCCAGCAAACCGTGCTGATCGTGGTGTACGGCGTGGTGGCGCTCTTTGCTCTGACGCTGGCTTTCTCGCCGAGCCGGCGATGGCTCACCCGGGGGCGGCTGGCCCGCGTCGGCCGCCTGGAACCCTTTGCGTTCACGGTCATCGATGTGGTCCTGCTGACCGTCTTCCAGGTGTTGTCGACCAACGGGCTCCATCCGCTGCTCATCATGACGGCGCTGCCGGTCCTGATCGGGCTCGACGTCTCGTCTCGGCGGGCGGCCGTGGTGCTGCTCTTCTCGATGGTGGGGTTCGCGATCGCGGTGCTCGAGGACCCGGAAATGGTCGGATCGATCGGCGTGACCGAAGCCACGTTCCGGTTCCTGCTCTACGGATTCCTTTGTGTCACGGCGTTTGTCGCCGTCCGGGTGGAAGAACGGCACACCCGCTCGGTGGCCGGGCTCAGCACCCTGCGCGAGGAGCTGCTCGCCCAGACGATGACCGCTTCCGACGTCGAGCAGCGACGGATCTCGGAATCCATCCACGACGGACCGCTGCAGGACATCTTGGCGGTGCGCCAAGAGCTGGTCGAATTGGACTCGGCGCTACCGGGCGACGACCGGGTGGCGCGCGCGATGGCCGGTCTGCAGATGGCATCGGAGCGATTGCGGCAGGCCACGTTCGAGCTGCACCCCGCCGTCCTCGAGCAGGTCGGGTTGGCCGCGGCGGTCCAGCAGTTGGCGACGTTGACCACCCAGCGATCGAACATCGACATCTCGACCGACATCGATTACCCGATCCGCACTGAGATCGACGCGATAGTGTTCGGCGTGCTTCGCGAGTTGCTGTCCAACATCGTGCAGCATTCGCGGGCCCGTAGCGCTTCGGTGTTGCTCGGCTTCACGGACGGAACGTGCGTGTTGCACGTGGTCGACGACGGCGTGGGGTTCGACGACCAGACGGTGGCGCGCCGGCTCGGCGAGGGGCACATCGGATTGGCGTCGCACCGCGCCCGCGTGGAGGCCGCCGGGGGAACGTTCGTCTTCCTCGACACTCCGGTGGGCACCCACATCTGCGTCGAGGTACCGGTGCCAGACTGAACCGCGAGCCGCTCAGCGTCTTCGGTCTTGATTTGCTCCGCGGCGATGTGTTGCATGAGGGGCATGACACGTTCTGCCGATGAATTGGTGACGGAATTCTGCGAGCGTTGGGCATCGCCGGACCCGGACGAGATTGCCGCGTATTTCACCGAAGACGCGGTCTACCACAACATCCCGATGGATCCTGTGCATGGCCGCGAGGCCATACGCGAATTCATCGCGGGATTCCTGGCCGCGTTCGACGGAATCGACTTCAACGTGCACCGGCAGGTCGCCGACGGGTCGTTGGTGATGAACGAGCGCACCGATGTCATGCGCCGCAAGGACGGTGGATCGATCCCGTTGCCGGTGATGGGCGTTTTCGAAGTGCACGACGACCGGATAGCCGCGTGGCGCGACTATTTCGACATGGCAGCCATCACGAACGCCTTCAGTTAGCGCGACTCGAGGTCGACGGACTTCCCGGTAGCGGCCGCGTGACCGGCGCGGTATCCGAAAACCATTGCCGGGCCCAATGTCCCGCCGGCGCCACCGTAGGCGCGTCCCGTGACCCCACCCATCGCATTCCCGGCGGCGAACAGGCCCGGGATCGGCTCGCCGCCGACATGCAGCACCCGCCCGTCGCGGTCGGTGCGCGGACCGCCCTTCGTGCCCATCGCGCCGATGCACACCGGCACCGCATAGAACGGGGCGGTGTCGATCGGGCCGAGGGTCTTGCCCGCGGCTGTGGTCGCGCTGTCGTCGCCCCAGTAGCCGTCGTAGGCGCTGGAGCCGCGCCCGAAGTCGGGGTCGGCCCCGGCGGCCACGTGGCGGTTCCAGTCGTCGATGGTGCGGATCAAGCCGTCCGCGTCGATGCCGGTCTTCGCGGCCAGCTCGGTGAGGTCGGCGGACTCGCAAAACCAGTCCGGGACGGGCTGTCCCGGCTCGACGCCCAGGAATCCATAGCGCTGCAAATGAATTGAATCGAACACCATCCATCCGCGGTCGTTGACGTACCCGCCGCGGGGATCGAGGTAGTGAAAGGCGCCGGCCATGGAGTTGTAGTCGCACGCCTCGTTGACGAAGCGCCGCCCCGCCGAGTTGACGATGATGCTCCGCGGCCGAGTCCGCTCCAGGCGCACGCTGCGGCTGCGTTGCCTGCCGTCGATCGTGTCGCCCGGGATCTGGACGATCGGCACCCACCAGGCCTCGCCCATGTTGGCCAGGTCGGCGCCGTGCGCCATCGCCATGCGCAGGCCGTCTCCGGTGTTATGGGGCGGGGACACCGCGCCGTGCATCGGGCCGCGCAGGAATGCCCGCACCAAACCCGGATCCCATTCGAAGCCTCCGACGCCCAGGACGACTCCGCGGCGCGCGCGCACCCGAATGGTTCGCCCGGGCAACGCGATGCGCGCCCCGACGATTTCGCCGTCCTCGGCGATGAGCTCCTCGGCCCGGGCGTCGGTCCGGGGCGTGACCCCGGCGTCCAGCAATCCCTTGAGCAGACCCGCAATCAACGCCGTGCCTGCGACGCACAGGTCGCTGCCTTCGCCGACCGTCACGTGCAGGCGGGCCCTCGTTTCGGCATCGATACCGACGTTGGACCAGTCGGCGGGGAAGGCGGTGATCCGGTCGCCCCACTCGCCGAGCCGGTTCAGATCGAAGGGCCCCGCGCTCAGCGACCGCCCGCCGCCGGGACGGCCCCCCGGCAGCTCGGGCCGGTAGTCCGGGAAGCCGGTGGCGACCTCGAAGCGCAGGGCGCTGTGCGCCTCGATGAAGTCGAGCATCGCGGGACCGGTGTGCACGAAAGTCTCGACCAGCTCGTCGTCCATCGAACCCAGGGACTGCGCGCGCAGGTATCGCAGCGCGTCGGCCGGGGTCAATTCGCCTTCGGGAGAACGGTTGTGGGCGGGGATCCACACCACACCGCCCGACACCGCGGTCGTTCCGCCGACCGTCGACGCCTTTTCGAAAACCTCCACCGACGCGCCGGACGCGGCGGCGGTGAGTGCGGCGGTGAGCCCGGCGCCCCCGCTGCCGAGCACGACGACATCGACCTGCATGTCCCACGGCATGTATCGCTACCCCTTCAGCTCAGCAGGTCCGACAACTGTTGCGCGGCTTTGACGACCGCGTCCTTACCGCGCATCACGACGTCTTCCCGGTGCGAGATGAGGTTGATGCAGGTTGGCGGCGACGGCGGCGGGCGGCGCACCGCCACGGCGAGGCCATAAGTGTTGGGCTCGATCTCCCCGTACGTGCTCACCCAGCCGCGCTCACGCGCGCGGGTCACCAGGTCGCGCTCTCCCGGACGCGGCGGCATGCTCGCGAGCAACGCGATCCCGGCGGCGCCGCGGTCCAGCGGATATCGGCTGCCCTCGTGGAAGGACAGCTGATAGGCCACGTGGCTCGGCACGATTACCGCGATGGCCACCTGCTGGTCGCCTTCCGCGATGAGCAACGAGACCGTGGTGCCGAGCTCGTCGGCCAGGGCCCGCAGCGTCGGAAGGCTGACTTGGCGAACGTTGCGGTCGAACGCGGCGCCGAGTACTGCGAGGCCGGCTGCGGGACGGTAGCGGCCGTCCTCGCCCTTGGCCACCAACCGAAAGTCCGCCAGCGTCGTCAGCAATCGATAGGCGATGGTGCGGTGCACTCCGACCTGGTCGGCGAGCTGTTGCACGGTGAGGCCGCCGGGGGAATCCGCCACCAGTTGCAGCGCGGTCAGTCCCCTGGCCAGCGTCTGCGAACCCGTTCCCGAACCCGTCACAGCCTTGACAGACCCAGACGGGAGAGCGAAGCTCTATATATAACGCACATTAGTGTGCGATATTAGCACACGCGATACGCCGAAAACGAGAACGAGATTCCCACTCATCGGCCAGAGAGGAACCGTGGCGGAGTTCGAGAGCATCTGGAGCGATCTGCAGGGCGTCGCGTTTGAGCAGGGCTACCTCGACGCCGGCGGAGTGCGGACGCGCTACCTGCGCGCCGGCGACCCCGGCAAGCCGGTGCTGGTGTTGTTACACGGATCGGGCGGCCACGCCGAGGCATACGTCCGCAACCTCGCAGCGCACGCCGGGCACTTCTGGACCTGGTCGATCGACATGCTGGGGCACGGCTACACGGATAAGCCGGGCCACCCGCTGGAGGTCCGCCACTACGTCGAACACCTGATGGCCGTCCTGCGCGCGGTCGGCGTCGATCGCGCCTGCATCAGCGGTGAATCGCTGGGCGGCTGGGTGGCCGCCCGCGCCGCCATCGACCATCCGGACGTGGTGGACCGGCTCGTCCTGAACACCGCGGGCGGCTCGCAGGCCGACCCGGTCGTGATGAAGCGGATCATCACGCTGTCCATGGCCGCCGCCGAAGACCCGACCTGGGAGACGGTGCAGGCGCGGATCAAGTGGCTGATGGCCGACAAATCCAAGGACTACGACGACCTGGTCGCCAGCCGCCAACGCGTCTACCGTCAGCCGGGATTCGTCGACGCCATGCGCGACATCATGGCATTGCAGGACCCCGAGATTCGGGCGCGCAACATCATCGGCCCGGACGAATACGGTGCGATCACCGCGCCGACCCTGGTGTTGTGGACCAGTGACGACCCGACCGCCGACGTGACCGAGGGCCGCCGGATTGCGTCGATGATCCCCAACGCACGCTTCGAGGTGATGCCTGGCTGCGGTCACTGGCCGCAGTACGAGGACGCCAAGGCCTTCAACCGTTTGCACCTCGACTTCCTGCTGGGGCGGTGATGAGCGGCGACGGGCAGCAACCCGACTTCGACGTCGTGGTCGTCGGCGCCGGACCGGTCGGCCTGACGCTGGCCAACATCCTTGGCCTGCAAGGCATCCGAACGGTGCTGGTCGAAGAACGCGACACGCTGATCGACTATCCGCGCGGAGTGGGGCTCGACGACGAGGCGTTGCGGACGTTTCAGTCGATCGGGCTGGCCGACCGGGTCGTGCCCCACACGGTGCCCAACCAGATCCTGCGTTTCGTCGACGCGAAACGGCGCGTGCTCGCCGAAATGGCCCCGCCCGACGCGCGTTTCGGGTGGCCGAAGCGCAACGGCTTCGTGCAACCCCTCGTCGACGCCGAATTGCTCACCGGCCTGGACCGGTTCGAGCACGTCGAGGTGTGGTGGGGGCGACCGATGACGGGGTGCCGTGAAGACGCCGGTGGGGTGACCGTCGAGCTCGGCGGGCACGACCACGAAACGTCCAGCCTGCGAGCGCGTTACGTCGTCGGTTGCGACGGGGGCCGAAGCACGACTCGCCGCATGATGGACGTGTCGTTCGACGGGACGACATCGTCGACGCGCTGGCTGGTGGTCGACATCGCCAACGACCCGCTCGGGCACCCCAACAGCGAGGTCGGCGCCGATCCCGAACGGCCGTACGCATCGATCTCGATCGCACACGGAATCCGGCGGTTCGAGTTCATGATCCACGCCCACGAGACCGACGAGCAGGCCGAAGATCCGGCGTTCCTGACGCAGATGCTGGCCCGGATGGTGCCGCACCCGGAGCGGGTCGACGTGATCCGGCGGCGCGTCTACACCCATCACTCGCGGATCGCCGGGGCGTTCCGCAAGGGTCGGCTGCTGCTGGCCGGCGACGCCGCGCACCTGATGCCGGTCTGGCAGGGTCAGGGCTACAACAGCGGAATCCGCGACGCGGCCAACCTGGGTTGGAAGCTGGCCGCGGTGGTGAGCGGTCGGGCCGGCGACAAGCTGCTGGACACCTATGACGTGGAGCGCCGCAAGCACGCGCGGGCGATGATCGACCTGTCCACGATGGTGGGTCGAGTGATCTCGCCGACCAACCGGCGCGTGGCCGGTGCGCGAGACCTGCTGGTGCGGTCGGCGTCGATCGTGCCGTCGCTCAAGCGATATGTGCTGGAGATGCGGTTCAAGCCGATGCCGCGCTACGAACAAGGAGCCGTCGTGCACGCCGCCCCGGGGCGGGCGGATTCGCCGGTGGGCACGCTGTTCATCCAGCCGCGGGTCGATACCCGCGAAAACGACAACGTGCTGTTGGACGACGTCATCGGTGACTGGTTCGCCGTGCTGTGCTGGAACAACGACCCCCGCCAGATCCTCGGCGACGTCGCCTTCGCGAACTGGAAAGCGCTGGGCGCGAAGTTCATTGCGCTGCGGCCCGTGACCCAGCTGCACTGGACCGGTCACGACCATCCCGACGTGGTGGTCGTGGGGGACCCCACCGGTGCCGTCAAGTCCTGGTTCGACACCCACCAGGAGTCGGTGCTGTTCCTGCGTCCGGACCGCTGTATCGCCGGCGCCTGCATCGCCCAGCGCGCCCCCGACCTGAGCGCCGCACTCCTCGCCGCGCTCACCCTCACGCCACGAGGGGGTGATCCGCAAAGTGGCACTGGCTCTGTGCTGTATGTCGCACAGCCCGCTCCTGAATCTTCCGGGGCCGTCGCAGGACCTGCTTGACGACATCGAGGGAGCGATCGCCGACGCGCGCCGCTTCGTCGACGACTACGATCCCGAACTCGTCGTCAGCTTCTCCCCGGACCACTACAACGGGTTCTTCTACAAGATGATGCCGCCCTTCTGCATCGGCACGGGCGCCAACGGGATTGGGGACTACGGCACCCATGCCGGTCCGCTCGACGTTCCCGAGAAGCTCGCGACCGACTGCGCGAAAGCCGTGCTCGACGCCGGGGTCGACGTCGCGGTCTCGGCCTGCATGGACGTGGACCACGGCACCGTCCAGCCGCTGGAAAAGCTGTTCGGCGCGGCGACCGCGCGCCCGGTGATACCCATCTTCATCAATGCGATCGGCGTGCCGCTGGGGCCGTTACATCGTTGCCGGGCACTCGGTACCGCCGTCGGCAGCTACCTGGCCACGCTGGACAAGCGGGTATTGGTGCTGGGCTCGGGTGGGCTCTCGCACAGCCCGCCGGTGCCCACGCTGGCGACCGCGCCGGCACCCGTGCGGGAGCGCATCGTGCACGGTCGGCCGATGACACCCGAACAGCGCCAGGCCCGGCAGTCTGCCGTGATCGATGCGGCCAAGAGTTTCGCCGCCGGCGACAGCGACCTGCAACCGCTGAACCCGATGTGGGATCAGCGGTTCCTCGAGATCATCGACGGCGGATGGCTCACCGAACTCGACCAGTGGTCCAATTCGTTCGTGACCCACGAGGGCGGCAGCTCCGCCCAGGAGATCAGAACGTGGGTCGCCGCATTCGGGGCGCTGGCGAGCGCGGGCCCCTACGAAACCGTCGGGCGCTACTACAAGCCCGCCCCCGAACTGATCGCCGGATTCGCCATCAGGACGGCGGTACCGAAATGACGGCCACGACAGACGGTTTCGACCATGTCGTCGACGTTCTCGTCGTCGGGTCGGGTGGCGGCGGCATGACGGCCGCGCTCACCGCCCAGGCCGCGGGTCTGGACGCGCTGGTGGTGGAGAAGTCACCGTGCTTCGGCGGCTCCACCGCCCTGTCCGGGGGTGGCATCTGGGTGCCGGGGGCGCCCGCGCAGCGCAGGGAGGGCTACGTCCCGGAACCCGATCGCGTCATCGAATACCTGCGGCTGATCACCGAAGGACTGGTGAGCGAGTCGCGAATCCGGCAGTACGTCGAGTCCGCACCGAAAATGCTCGGGTTCCTGGAGCGGCTCTCCGGATGGTGCGAGTTCGTCTGGAAGCCGGGCTACGCCGACTACTATCCGGAGCTGCCCGGCGGATCGGACCTCGGCAGCACCATCAACGTCCCGCCCATAGACCTGCGGGAGCTGGGGCCCGACGAACAACTGCTGCTGAAGCCGCTGGCATTCGCGCCCAGAGGAATCTGGCTGGGGCCCAAGGAGCTTCGGACCTTTTACCGCATCCGGCAATCGTGGGCCGGCAAGGGCGTGTTGCTGAAGCTGATCGGGCGGATGGTCCGGGCACGGGTGTTCGGTGAGCGGATGGCGGCGATCGGGCAGTCCTTGGCCGCTCGGCTCAGATTGACCATGCGGGAGCGCGGCATCCCGCTGTGGCTCGACTCGCCGATGACCGAGCTGCTCGCCGACGCCGACGGATCGGTGACCGGTGTGGTGGTGGAAAGGGACGGCGAAGCGCGGCGCATCGGCGCGCGTCTCGGCGTCATCCTGGCCTCCGGTGGCTTCGACCATGACCTGGCCTGGCGCAAGGAACTGCTACCCGTGGTGGATCAGGACTGGAGCTTCGGCAACCCCGCCGCCATGGGCGACGGCATCCGCGCGGCCCAGAAGCTGGGTGCCGCAGTCGAGTTGCTCGACGAGGCGTGGTGGTTTCCCGCCATCCAATGGCCGGACGGCCGGATGCAGTTCATGCTCAACGAGCGCATGATGCCGGCGCAGTTCATCGTCAACGGCGACGGCAAGCGCTTCGTCAACGAGGCGGCGCCCTACATGGACTTCGGCCACGCCATGATCGACGGACAAAGGACCGGGGTCACCCACATCCCCTGTTGGCTGATCACCGACCACAGGTCGTGGAATCGCTACGTCATCGGAGGCCACCTCCCGATACCCAAGATCCCGGGTGCACCGGTGCCCACCGGCCGCAAGGTCCCCGCGGCGTGGCTGGAATCGGGCGTGGTCAAGGCCGCGATGAGCTGGGACGAGATGGCGGACCGCATCGGCGTGCCTGTCGACCATCTTTCCCAAACCGCCCGCCGTTTCAACGAACTCGCCCGCAATGGTCACGACGACGATTTCCACCGCGGCGACAGCGTCTACGACAACTACTATGGCGATCCCACACTGCCCAATCCCAACCTCCATCCGCTGGGCGACCCGCCGTATTACGCGTTCCGGATCGTCCTCGGTGACCTCGGGACGTCCGGGGGCCTGAGCACCGACGAATACGCGCGGGTGCTGCGGGACGACGCCTCGGTGGTGCCGGGACTGTACGCGGTGGGTAACACCTCCGCGCCGGTGATGGGCCGCAGCTACGCCGGCGCGGGGGCGACCATCGGCCCCGCCATGACGTTCGGCTTCGTCGCAGCGAATCACATTGCCGCACATGCCGCCAAAACCCTTAATTCTCATAGGAGGTAACAAATGAAGGTCTCGCTGTTCTACGAGTTCGCCCTGCCACGGCCCTGGGCACCCGACGACGAACACGTCATGATGCAGGAGTGCCTCGACGAGGTCGAGGCGGCCGACAAGGCCGGCTTCTCCACCGTCTGGCTCACCGAGCACCACTTCCTCGAGGAGTACTGCCACTCGACGGCGCCGGAGATCTTCCTGGCCGCGGCCAGCCAGCGGACCAAGAGCATCCGGCTCGGATTCGGCATCATGCACCTGCCGCCGGTGGTCAATCACCCTGCCCGGGTCGCCGAACGCATCGCCACCCTCGACCTGCTCTCCAACGGCCGAGTCGAGTTCGGCACCGGGGAATCGTCCTCCGTGGGCGAACTCGGCGGGTTCAACATCGATCCCGCCGACAAGCGGGCCCAGTGGGAAGAGGCCCTCGAGGTCTCGATCCGCTGCATGATCGAGGAGCCGTTCTCCGGCTTCGACGGCGAGCACGTCCAGATGCCGGCGCGCAACGTTGTTCCCAAGCCGCTGCAAAAGCCCCACCCGCCGGTCTGGGTGGCCTGCACGCGGCCGGCGAGCGTGCAAATGGCAGCCCAAAAGGCAATCGGCGCCTTGAGTTTCGCCTACACCGGTCCCGGCCCGCTGACCGAGCGGGTGAACGGGTACTACAAGGAGTTCGAAGAGAACGGCGTGCCCGTCACGCCGCGCATCAATCCGAACATCCTGGCCATCGGGGGCGACCTGTCGATGATGGTCGCCAAGACCGACGAGCAGGCGCTGCAACGGCTGGGACAGGGCGGCGGCTTCTTCTCGTTCGGCATCATGCACTACTACATGACGGGCGTTCACACCCCCGGGCGGACCGGGGTATGGAAGCGGTACCTGGAAGAGGTCGAGAAGGATCCGACGCTGGCCTACGGCCCCGGGCGTGGCGCGATCGGATCGCCCGCCACCGTGCGTGAATTCCTGCGCGGCTACGAGGAAAGCGGTGTCGACGAGATCATCCTGCTGCTCAACCCGCGCAGCCACGAGGGCACGATGGAATCCATCGAGTTGATGGGCTCCGACGTGCTGCCCGAATTCATCGAGCGCGACGCCAAGGCGGTAATCGAGAAGGCCAAGCGGTTGGAGCCCGTCATCGAGAAGGTGGAGGCGCGGCGGCCGCAATCCAGCGCGCCGCAGTTCGACGAGAAGTACTCATTCGGTGGGCTGCCCACCGGCCGGGGCGGTAAGTTCACCGCCAGCGAAATCCCCGAAGCGATGGCGGAGATCAACGAGGGCCGGGTGCAGGCGGCCCAGCGGTTGAAGGAACAACAGCAGAACAAGTGACTCCGGGAGGTCGCTGAAACAGGAGACGGCCTTGGGATCGATCGACGAGCTCTGGCGCTACGACGGCCGCCGTGCGGTGGTGACCGGGTGCGCCTCGGGCATCGGGGGGCAGCTGGTTCGCCAACTCACCGAACTCGGTGCCGACGTCGTCGGGCTGGACAGGCTGCGACCGGACGTGCAGCTCAACGACTTTCGTGAGGTGGACCTGGCTGTCCAGGGTTCGATCGATGACGCCGTCGCCTCGATCGGCGGGCCGGTCGACGCGCTTTTCAACGTCGCCGGCGTCTCGTCCGGGATCGGCGACCCCGCCCTCGTTGCCACGGTGAACTTCCTGGGCCTGCGCCATTTCACCGAGGCGCTGGTTCCCAAGATGGTCGCGGGATCGTCGATCGTGAGCGTGTCCTCGCTCGCGGCGGCCGCCTATCGCGAACACGTGGCGCTGGTCGCGCCCCTGCTGAACACCGCGACGATGCGGGAGGGCATCGAGTGGTGCCACGCCAATCCCCAGGGCCTCGGCAACGGCTACCAACTGTCCAAAGAGGCGATCATCTTCTACACCATGCGAAGCGCTACACCGCTGGGTGCCAGGGGCATCCGCATCAACTGCACCGGCCCCGGGGTCACCGAGACCCCGATCCTCGACCAGCTCCGGACTGCGTACGGGCAGGGATTCCTCGACGACATCCCCAAGCCGTTGGGTCGGGTCTCCGACCCCGAAGAGCAGGCCGCGGTATTGCTCTTCTTGAATAGTGGTGCAGCCAGCTACATCACGGGCCAGGTCATCTGGGTCGACGGCGGAAACGTGGGCGCCGCGATTGCGCGTGACCTCTTACCAAGGCAGGAAGGAGCCCGGTGACCGACTTGACCGACTTCCGTCGGGCCGCGCGCGACGTCTCCAACTGGGGACGGTGGGGCGACGACGACGAGCTAGGCACCCTCAACTTCATCACCGCGGACAAGGTAGCCCAGGCCGCGAGTCTGGTGAGGCACGGCAAGGTGTTCCCGCTCGGCGTGGACTTCGGCGCCTCGGGTCCGCAGGGCGCGTTCGAGTTCCGGCACAACCCGGTCCACATCATGACCGTCGACGGCGGCGACGTGCACACGCTGGCCAAGTACGGGCCGAACTGGCCGCGTAACCCGTTGGCCCACCAGCTGAGTGGCTACATGACGGCCGACAACCCGTTCCGGTTCAACGACGACATCATCATCATGCCGTTGCAGGCGGCGAGCCAGTGGGATGCGCTGTCCCACGTCTACTACGACGACCACCTCTACAACGGTTTCGCGGCGGATTCGGTGACCAGCATGGGCGCCTACCACTGCGGTATCGACAAGGTCGACGTCAAGGGCATCACCTCCCGCGGCGTGCTGCTGGACCTGGTTCGCCACCGCGGGGCGGAGGTCTTCCTCGAAGCCGGGAATCCGATCTCGCCGGAGGAACTCGACGACGTGGTTCGCGCCCAGGGCGTGACCATCGGCCGGGGCGACATCGTGCTCATCCGGACCGGCTGGTGGACAAGGTTTCTCATGACCGGAGACAAGACGGAAGGCTACTCCGGGCTCGACTGGCGGTGCGCCCACTGGCTGCACGATCACGAGATCGCGGCCGTCGCCGCCGACAACCTTCAGGTCGAAGACCTGGTGTCCGGCATCGACGGAATCACCTTCCCCCTGCACCTGCTCTGCCTGCGCGACATGGGGATGATCTTCGGCGAATACTGGGACCTCACCGCGCTCGCCGAGGACTGCGCCGCCGACGGCGTGTACGAGTTCCAGCTCGTCGCGCCGCCCCTGCGGGTGGTCGGGGCGGTCGGCTCTCCGGTCAACCCGATCGCGATCAAGTGATGGCCTTCGCGCGCAAGAGCATGCTGGTGGACGGCCTGACGACCGGCTACCTTGAGGCGGGCGACGGCGAGCCGGTGGTGCTGCTGCACGGCGGTGAATTCGGCGCGAGCGCCGAGCTGGGCTGGGAACGCAACATCGCGGCGCTGGCCGGCCGATACCGGGTGCTCGCACCGGACCAGCTGGGCTTCGGGGCCTCGGCGAAGGTCATCGATTTCGTCGACGGGCGCGGGATGCGGATCCGGCACGTGGCGCGGTTCTGTGAACTGCTCGGCGTCGACTCGGCGCACTTCGTCGGCAACTCGATGGGCGCCATCAACCTGCTCACCGACGCCACGGCGGACACGTCGCTGCTACCGGTCCGCAGCCTGACGATCATCTGCGGGGGCGGAGACATCCAGCAGAACAAACACTTTGCGGCGCTGCAGGAGTACGACGCGACGCTCCCGGCCATGCGGCGCATCGTCGAAGCCCTGTTCCACGACCCCGGCTATCCGGACGACGAGCAATACGTGGGACGCCGCTACGAGTCGAGTACCGCGCCGGGTGCGTGGGAGGCGGTGGCGGCGGCGCGTTTTCGCCGCCCGGGCTCGTCACGTCCCCCCACCCCGTCGAGCGCGCGGGTCTACCAGCGCATCAGCGTGCCGACGTTGGTCGTCGAAGGGGGAGACGACAAGCTGCTGCCGGCCGGCTGGTCCGCCCAGATCGCCAAGCAGATCGACGGTGCCCGCTCCGTCGTGGTCGACAGGGCCGGCCACTGCCCACAGATCGAGCAGTCGGCAGCGGTGAACGGTCTGCTGCTCGATTTCCTCGCCGCGAACGTTTAGAACACGTAGTCCAGCCGGGTCTGCATGCCTGCCTCTTGGTGATAGGTGTTGTGGCAGTGCAACATCCACAAACCCGGATTGTCGGCCACCAGCACGGCGAGCAGTTTCTGGTTGGGCAGCACCATCAGGGTGTCCTTGCGGGGTCCGGGGCTTCCGTCGGCCTTGATCAGTTGGAAAGTGTGGCCGTGCAGGTGAATCGGGTGATACATCATCGTGGTGTTGTCGAACGTGATCGTGGGGCGTTCACCCTGCCGGACGTGCAACGGTTCGGTGTCGCTGTAGGGCTTTCCATTGATAGTCCAGTTGTACTGGACCATGTTGCCGCCCAACACCACCGGGAGGTTCAGGCCCGGCTGCGGCCGGCCCAGGTTCACCGGCGTTGTGGCCGTGAACATCTCGACCGTGCCCACCCGTCGATTGAGCTCCGGCGGTTGGAATCCGGGGTCGGGCGGGCCGCCCGCGCCGGTGGACAGCAGCGCGCGGGCCAGAGCGTTCTTTCCCTCCGCGAGTGCGACCAAGGGGAATACGCCGTCGGCGGCGGTCACGATGACGTCGTAGCGCTCGGCCATCCCGATCAGCAGCGCGTCGACCTGGGTGGGGACCACGGGGTAACCGTCGGTGTGGGTGACCGTCATCGAATGACCGGCCAGCGCGACGCGGAACGTGGTGTCGGAGCCGGTGTTGATGAAGCGGATCCGGATGCGCTGCCCCGGCTTCGCGCTGAAGCTCATGGGAGCGGCGGGGATTCGGCCGTTGATCAGGTAGTAGGGGTAAGCGATGTCGCCGGCGTCGCCGCCGATCAGATCGCTTCTGCCCACGCTGCCGCCAGAGGTCGCGGCCGTCGGGGGCGGCGGGCTTGTCGAGCTGGTCGGGCTGGTCGACGTTGCCGAGGTCTCACTCGTCGACGTCGTCGTGGGCGTCTCACTCGTGGTGGAAGTGGTGGTCGTCGTCGGGGGCGCGCTTGGCGGGGCGGGCTTGTTCGGGCTGGTCAGTTCGGTGTAGAGCTGCTGAGGCGACTTTCCGATGCCGTCGGTCCAGTCATCAAGTACCACAATCCATTCGGCATCGTAATTGCCCTCCGTCGGGTCGTCGACGATGACCGGCAGGTAGAGACCCGTGTCGGCGTCCAGGCCGCCGGTATGCGGATGGGCCCAGTAGGTGCCCGCATTCGGGACGGAGAAGCGGTAGGTGAAGTCCTGGCCGGCCGGGATGTTCGGGCTGGCGGGCGCGGCGCCGTCCATGTCGTTGCGCAGCGCGATGCCGTGCCAGTGCACCGACGTCGGGTGGTCGAGCCGGTTCGACACGTTCACCACCAGCTCGTCACCGATTCGCGCCCGAATCGGCGCTCCGGGGATCGAGTTCCCGTAGGCCAGCGTGCGGACAACGGGACCGCCGAGGTCGATCTGGACCGATTGAGCGGTCAGGCTGGCGGTGACGGTGCGGCCGCTGTGCGGCCGGGCGGCCTCGGCGGCGTCAATGGCGGCGGCCATCTGGGCGTCGCCCGACAGCGCGGGCTTGGATTGACTGCACGCCGTCAGCGCGAACCCCCCGGCGATGCCGGCGGCGATGAATCCTCGCCTGGTGAGGAGCGTTTGCTCGAAGGGGGCACCACTTGCGGGTTGCACACGCATCGATCGCTCCTCGTTTGCTCGACTCGTCCCCCTGTCTTATACCGCGTCCGGGCGGCCCGCGGAGCGCAACGGGCAGCACCGATCGTGGGCGGCGAGCAGCGCCGCGCGGCCGAAGCGAACATGAACCGACCTCGTTTTTCAGTGCCCGGCTAGACGGCAGGCTGGTAGATCCGCTGGGCCGGCAGCGGCGTGACGCCGAGTTCGGCGGCGACCGCGTCGAGCGCGCGCTGGGCGGTATCGAGGTGCACCCGGCCGTCGGCGGTGAAGTACGGACCGATGTAGTGCTCGTAGTGGCGTTGCAGTTCGGCGACCGTCAGCCGGTTCAAGAATGACGCCATGTGGCCGATCGCCAAATCGGGCCGTTCCGCCATGGTCTTCAGGGCACGTCGGTTGGCCCGCACCACCGCTTGGACAGCCGGGCTGTCGATCGGAAGCCGGGTCGGATCCACAGCGACTCCGACGGTGGGAATCTGGAAGTGATCTCCCACCCAGGCCAGCGCGTGGAAGCCTTCCTCCTCGGCGACCTGCTCGGGATCAAGAGTGCTCCCGACATACGCGGCGTCGATCGACTTATCCCGCAGCTTCCTCAAATCCATCTGGTAGTCACCGGGCGCGCGCACCACACACTCGAGGTCGTGATCGGGATCAAGGCCGTGCCGACGCAGCACGATTCGGGCGAAGCAGCCCGGCGCGGTGTGCGGTGCGTGCACCGCAAGCCGGCGCCCGCGAAGATCCGCCATGGATCTCACCCCGGCGCCGCCCAGGAACCAGAACAGCGGACGGTGCGTGTTGACGCTCAGGACCGTCCATTCGATGCCGTGCGTCAGTCGCGACAACACGGCACGTCCGAGGCCGATCGTCGCGCAGGAGCGCAGACGCTCTGTGTCCCAGCCTATTCCGTCCCGCACCGCCACGTGCACCCCCTCATCGTGGAAGTAACCCTCCTGATCGGCCACATACGCGACCAGTTCTTCGTGAATGCCGCGCCCGACGTAGGCCAAATCGATGGTGTGCACGGTGTTCAGTCCATCGCCAGGCCGCCGTTGACCGGCAGATAGTGCCCGGTGGTGAAACCCGAGTCCGCACTGGCCAAGAACGCGATCGTGTGGGCGACCTCCTCGGGGGTGACGAGCCTACCCATCGGCGCGGCCTCTCCGAGCTGACGCACCCGCTCGGAGGAGAGCTGCCCGGTCACCGTCGTGCCGCCCACGGTGGCGGGCGCGACGAGATTCGCGGTGATCCCGTGCGGCGCCAGCTCGAGTGCGACGTATCGGACGAACTGGTCCAGCGCCGCCTTCGCCGTGCCCAGCGCGATCATCCCTTCGCGCGGACGACGCGAAAGTCCGGTGCTCAGATAGATCAACCGGCCATATTCGCGGGAAATCATGTGCGGTACAACAGATTTGGTCAACAGGTATGCGGCGTGCAGCTCGGTGTTCACCTTGCCACCCAGTTGTTCCCAGGTGAGGTCGGCGAAGGAGGTGACGACGAACGGGATCAGCGCATTGTGGACCAGCACGTCGGCCCCGCCCCAGCGCTGCGCGATTTCGTCGACCATCGCCGACACGTCGCCGGGCACGGTGACATCGGCTTGAATCGCGACGGCTTCGCCGCCGGCCGCGGTGATGCCGGCCACCACCTCCTCCGCTTCCGGCGCGCTCGCGCGGTGGTTGACCACCACCCGCATGCCCGCCTCGGCCAGGACCCGCGCGGTCGCCGCCCCGATTCCCCGGCTTGCTCCGGTGATCAATGCGACTCGTGGCATCGGTCTCACCCCCCGGTGGCTTTCCGCGGCCGGCTAGCGCGCACCGCTGGGAGTTTGACTGGCCTTCCAGTCGCTGAAGCGGGTGGAGTAGATCGTCGGGTCTTCCCCGTCGATGGGAACGATGCTGTGGTCATCGAGTTCGGCGCCGTAGTAGCGCGCCGTCGGATCGGTCACGACCTGGCGTGCATCGCCGTCCGCGGCCAGGCTGGCGCGGGCGAAGTCGTCCATGCCCAGCTTTTCGGGACCCGCGATGTTGGTGACCCCATTGGTCGGCTCACCGGCCGCTGCGCGGCTTACGGCCGCGGCGACGTCCTTGGCGGCGATGGGCTGGAACGCCGCATGCGGCAGGCGAACAGTGTCGCCGTCGGTCGCCGAATCGGCGATGCCGCTGACGAATTCGAAGAACTGCGTCGCCCGCACGATCGAGTACGGCTGTCCCGATTCCTTGATCAGCTTCTCCTGGGCGACCTTGGCCCGCATGTAGCCGCTCTCCTGGGTGCGATCGGCGCCCACGATCGAGAGGGCTACATGGTGCTGCACGCCGGCGGCCCGCTCCGCCTCCAGCAGGTTGCGGGTGGAGGTGGTGAAGAAGTTCAGCACATCGTCGTCGGCCCACGACGGCGAATTCGACACGTCTACCACCGTGTGCACGCCCGCCACGGCCTCGGCGAGACCTTCGCCGGTCACGGAGTCGACCCCCGACCGCGGCGAGGCTGACACCGCCTCGTGCCCCAACTCCGTCAGATTGGCGATGACCTGCGACCCGATGAGTCCGCTGCCCCCGATGACCAATACCTTCATGTCGAGCCCTCCCGAGTTTCCCGATGAACTGGTCCCCTCAGCATGGCCGGTGCGCGGGACAAGGGGAACCCTCGGGCCGTACCCTCTCCCTCCGACCGCTTAAATCAACTGCTTGACTTAACCTGGTCGACGCGGATTAACTCGTCGGGTGGTCAACGAACTGGCTGGCAAGGTTGCCATCGTTACCGGCGGCGCGTCGGGAATCGGTCGCGGGATAGCGGAACGGTTCGTTGCCGAGGGGTCGCGGGTGGTCATCGCCGACGTCGAGGCGGACCGGGGCGAGGAGCTGTCCGCCACGTTGGGCGCCGGGGCGTTGTTCCGGCGCACGGACGTCTCCGATCCCGAACAGGTCGGGGCTTTGGTCGCCACCACCGTCGAGAGATTCGGCGGCCTGCACGTGATGGTGAACAACGCCGGGATTTCCAGCCCCCTGCGCCGGCTGCTCGACGACGATCTCGCCGACTTTCACCGGGTGATGGGGGTCAACGTCCTGGGGGTGATGGCCGGCACCCGGGATGCCGCTCGCCACATGGCCGAAAACGGCGGCGGATCGATCATCAACCTGACGTCGATCGGCGGAATCCAGGCGGGCGGCGGGGTGATGATCTACCGTGCTTCGAAGGCCGCGGTCGTCCAGTTCACCAAGTCGGCGGCAATCGAGTTGGCGCGCCATGAGATTCGGGTCAACGCGATTGCCCCCGGCAGCATCCCCACCCCTATCCTGGCGTCGTCGGCGGTCGACGTGGATCCGGATGAGCTGGCGCGGTTCGAGGCGAAAATTCGGCAGGGGATGCGCGACGACCGGCCACTGAAGCGGGAGGGCACGCCCGAGGACGTCGCCGAGGCGGCGTTGTACTTCGCCACCGACCGGTCGCGCTATGTCACCGGTACGGTGCTGCCGGTAGACGGGGGGACGTCCGCCGGCAAGGTGATCCGCCCCCGCAAGGGCGAGTGAGGGCGCCGCGTCAGGGCTCTTGCGCTGGATGTCCGGCGTGGGTTTCCAGCCGTAGCTTCGCGAGTGCCTGCGCGCGCTCAAGGTCCTCGGCGCCAGCGCTTTCCGTGATCACGCTGTGCGAGTGCGTCAGCACGCCGAGCACCGCTTCGCTGGGGAGATCGGGAAATTGGCGCCCGAGCACCTCGGCCGCGCGCCTCAACTCGAAAAGTTTCGGATACGCGCGCTCCTCCGGCGTCGGGGGTACGACGCGGGTGACGTCCTGGGCGTGCTGCAGGACGGCGACGGTCTTCTTGCCGTCCTTGATCGGGTCGTTCATCGGTGTCCAGACCCGGTAGACGAACGCGCCCGGGTTCCGCCGGTCGGGAAGGTCGTAGCGCTGGACCCCCATCCAGTGCCGAACCCCACGGCGGAAGACCCACTCCAGCGACGCGGAGACGTTGGCCACCCCGTCCGCTTCAGGATCAGCCGGGTTGTCCGGAAAGACGTCGAACAGCTGGTGGCCCAGCAGCTCTTCGCGCGGATGCCCCGACACGCGTTCGCAGGCGGAATTCACTGCGCGGATGCGCAAGTCGGCGTCGGCCAACAGGTACGGCGACCACTTCGATTGGAACCACGCGGATTCCTCGATCGCCGCTACCCGGCTGGCTGACAACATGCCTACCCCCGCAATGGTTCACCGTCCTGACACCGCCACGTCGCCGCCGCGCAAGAAGCCATCGTGACCCAGTGGGGCCGACCCGGGCGAGGGACCTTTGTCACCCGCTGTCCGCCATGTGGCACCGAAGCGACGCCGTCGCACGGCGAACGGCGAATGGCGAATGGCGAATTAAATCAATCGCTTGACTTAATCGCGCGGCCGCGGTTGACTGTCCGGGTGACCACCATCGGCCGGACCGTGCGAACCGAGCGGGCCAGTTCCACGCAGGAAGCGATCTTGGTCGCGGCCGAGCGGTTGTACGCCGAGCACGGCATGTTCGCGGTGTCGAACCGTCAGGTGAGCGAGGCCGCCGGCCAGGGCAATAACGCCGCGGTGGGCTACCACTTCGGCACCAAGGCCGATCTGGTCCGGGCGATCGAACACAAGCACCGCCGGCCGGTCGAGCAGTTGCGCGAGCAGATGGTGGCCGAGTTGCTCGACTCGAAGAAATCCCCGGGGATGAGGGATTGGGTCGCCTGCCTGGTGCGCCCGCTGACCGATCACCTGGAGGAGCTCGGCAATCCCACTTGGTATGCGCGGTTCGCGGCGCAGGCGATGACCGATCCCGCGTACTACAACATCATCGTCAAGGGCGCGCTGAGCTCACCGTCGCTGGTCCAGGTCGTCGACGGCATCAACCGCTGCCTGCCCGACCTGCCGGCCGAAGTGCACTTCGAACGAAACATCATGGCCCGCAACCTGTTGATGCACACGTGCGCCGATCGGGAACGAGCGCTGGCCGCGGGTGCTTCACCGTCCCAGCGGTCCTGGCGGGCCGCGGCATCGGGCCTCATCGACGCCATCGTGGGCTTGTGGCTTGCGCCCGTCACGCCGTACGAGTGAAAGGTCTGCAGATGAAAGTGGCTGTCGACCAAGACGTCTGCGCGTCATCGGGGAACTGCGTGTTGAACGCGCCCGAGGTGTTCGACCAGCGCGACGATGACGGCGTCGTGGTTCTGCTCAACCCCAGTCCATCGCCCGAACAGGCCGACGGCGCCCGGCGGGCAGCCGCGGCCTGCCCCGCGCTCGCCATCCACATCGAGGAATGACATGTCGGAAACGCTGACCAACACTTCCGCGGCCGAGGCGGCATCCGGGATCCCGGATTATCCGATGCCGAGGCAGGTGGGCTGCCCGTTCGCGCCGCCGCCTGGTGTGATGGCGCTGGCCAAGATGCGACCGCTGTCCCGGGTCCGGATCTGGGACGGCAGCACACCGTGGCTCATCACCGGGTACGAGCAGGTGCGGGAGCTGTTCTCGGATTCCCGGGTCAGCGTCGACGACCGGCTGGCCGGTTTTCCGCACTGGAACGCGGGCATGTTGTCCACGGTGCACAAGCGGCCGCGTTCGGTCTTCACCGCCGACGGGGAAGAGCACACCCGGTTTCGGCGCATGCTGTCGAAACCCTTCACGTTCAAGCGCGTTGAGGGTCTGCGCCCGGCCATCCAGCAGATCACCGACGATCACATCGATGCGATGCTGGCCGGCCCGCGGCCCGCCGACGTGATCACCGCGCTGGCGTTGCCGGTTCCGTCGTTGGTGATCAGCCAGTTGCTCGGGGTCCCGTACGAGGACGCCGACATGTTCCAGCACCACGCGAATGTCGGGCTCGCGCGGTACGCGACGGGCGAAGACACCGTCAAGGGCGCCATGAGCCTGAACAGGTATCTCGCGCAGCTCGTCGAGGCCAAGATGGAGGATCCGGGCGAGGATGCGGTGTCCGATCTCGCCGAGCGGGTGAAGGCCGGCGAGCTGAGCGTGAAAGAGGCGGCGCAGCTGGGTACCGGGTTGCTGATCGCCGGGCACGAGACCACCTCGAACATGATCGGCCTCGGGGTGCTCGCGCTGCTGATGAACCCGGACCAGTTGGCGGTGTTGCGCGACGCCGAGGACCCCAAGGTCGTTGCCAGCGCGGTCGAGGAATTGTTGCGCTACCTCAGCATCATTCAGAACGGTCAGCGTCGCGTCGCGCTCGAAGACATCCACATCGCCGGCGAGACGATCCGCGCCGGCGAAGGGATCATCATCGACCTGGCCCCGGCCAACTGGGATCCGCACGCATTCCCCGAGCCCGACCGGTTGTACCTGCACCGCTCGGGGGCCGACCGCAACGTCGCTTTCGGCTACGGCCGGCATCAGTGCGTGGGACAGCAGCTCGCCCGCGCCGAGCTGCAAATCGTGTACCGCACCCTGCTCCGCCGCATCCCGACGCTCGAACTGGCCGTCCCGGTCGAGGACGTGCCCCTCAAAGACGACCGACTCGCCTACGGCGTCTACGAACTTCCGGTGACCTGGTAGCCCCCGGGTCGCTACGCTCACAACGCCGATCCGAATGGAGGGTCAACGATGACGACTCAAACAAGCACCGTTTCGCTCTATCCGCCCGGCGGCTTCGGCGCCCCCAAGGATCGCCGCGGCCACGCCTCGGGCGCGGACGTCGGCCTGCCGCCGGGAACCGTGGTGTTCTCCGCGGACAACCACATCTCGCTGGCGGATGACATTTTCTACCAACGCTTTCCCGACGACCTCAAGGACAAAGCGCCGCGGATCTGGTACGAGGACGGCGCCTACCAAGTCGGCCGCAAGGGTCAGTCGTTCCTGCCGGGTGACTTCAGTGCGGTGCTGATGCAATACGACGACCTTCCGGGCGCGGCAAGCACCAACATCGAGGCGCGCATCCAGGAGCTGCACGACGACGGCGTCGAAAAGGAACTGGCGTTCCCCAACGCGATCCTGGCGCTGTTCCATTACCCGGACAAGAAACTTCGCGAACTGGCCTTCCGCATCTACAACGAGTACATCGCCGAGCTCCAGGAACGCTCGGATGGCCACTTCTACGGCGCCGGCCTGATCAACTGGTGGGACCCCCAAGGGACCCGACGGACGCTGGACGAGCTGAAGTCACTGGGGCTCAAGACTTTTTTGATGCCACTGAACCCGGGCAAGGATGACGACGGCAACCCGATCGACTACTCCAGCACGTCGATGAGCCCGGTGTGGGATGAGATCGAAGCCGCCGGCCTTCCGGTCACCCACCACATCGGGGAGACGCCGCCGAAGAGCCCGACCGAGTTCAACAGCGTCGTGGTCGGGATGATGATCAACATCGACGGCTTCCGGGAGACGTTCGCCAAGTACATCTTTGGCGGCATCCTCGACGATCATCCCGGCCTGCGGATCGGCTGGTTCGAGGGCGGCATCGCCTGGGTTCCGTGGGCGTTGCAGGACGCCGAGCACCTGGTCGCCTCCTACCAGCACATGTTCAACCGCCCGTTGCAGCACGACGTGCGGTACTACTGGGACAACCATATGAGCGCGTCGTTCATGGTCGACCCGCTCGGCCTGCAGCTGATCGACAAGATCGGTGTGGACAAGGTGATGTGGTCCAGCGACTACCCGCACAACGAAAGCACCTACGGGTATTCCGAGAAGTCGCTGGCCGCCGTCGTGGACGCGGTCGGCCCCGCCGACGCCGCGAAGATCGTGAGCGGCAACATCACCGCATTTCTGGGCCTGTAGGAGACCCGATGACGACGTTCGCGCAAGCGGGCGCGGGCACCAGCAGCCTGGTGATCCCCGAGACGCCAGACCTGGGCCGCATGCGCCGCGAAACAGGGGACCGGCTCCGCTCGGCGATGGCCGAACGCGGCGTCGACGCGCTGATCCTGCTGGGCAACAGCGCGGTGGTCTATGCCACCGGGACGAGTTGGCCGCTCGGCGACGCCGGGCTGTCCTATGTGGAGCGGCCGGTCGCCGTCGTGCTCGCCGGGGACGAGTGGCCGCACCTGTTCCTGCCGTTCCGTGAGGGCGCGTCGCAGGAGTCGGACCTGCCCACCGATCATGTGCACGGCCCGGTCTATCTCGAATTCGACGAGGGCGTCCAAGAATTCGCGCGCCTGCTGGCCGGCTTGATCCCGGCCCAGGCGGTGATCGCGGTCGACGAGTGCACCGGCGCCATGTCGCGCGCCGCGAAGTCGCTGTTTCCCGGCGGTCCGCCCGTCGATGCCGCGGCCGTTGTGAGCGCCGCCAAGTCGGTGAAGACGCCGGACGAGTTGTCGTGCATGCGCACCGCCATCCGCATCACCGACGAGGCGATGGTGGAGGTGCACAAGCGACTGGCTCCGGGGATTCGCCAGATCGAGTTGTCGGCGAGCTTTTTGCGGCGGGCCTTCGAGTTGGGTGCCACCGCCAGCATGCTCGAACCGATCTGGCAGGTGATGCCGCCGAGCAAGGCCGACGGCGTATGGACCACGCACGGCGACCTGGCGTTGCCGCTGCTGACCACCGAGCGGGTGCTCGCCGAGGGCGACGTGCTGTGGACCGACGTCAGCATCACCTACCGGGGCTACTGCTCGGATTTCGGCCGCACGTGGATCGTCGGCAGGGACCCGTCGCCACGCCAGCGGGCGCAGTTCGACCGGTGGTTCGAGATCATGACCGCCGTTCTCGGTGTCGCCAAAGCCGGCGTCACGGCGGCCGATCTGGGCCGGGCCGCCATCGAAGCCAATGGCGGGAGCAAGCCGTGGCTGCCGCACTTCTACCTGGGCCACGGGATCGGTGTGAACGCCGCCGAAATGCCCATGATCGGAACCGATCTCGGCGCCGACTTCGACGAGAGCTTCGTCCTGCGGCCCGGCATGGTGCTGGTCTTGGAGCCGGTCGTGTGGGAGGACGGCACCGGCGGTTACCGCAGCGAAGAGGTCTTGGTAATCACCGAGGAGGGCTGGATCCGCTTGACCGACTACCCCTATGACCCTTATGGCTCCCATGTCAGTTGAAGTTTGCCCCGACGACCGTGCGCTGCGCTCGGGTCGCCGCCGGCGTGTGCTGGATCAGATGGCGGCGCGCGACCTCGACGTCCTGGTTCTCGGCCGCCAAGCCAACGTCCGATACGTCACCGGCGCGCCGCAGTTGTGGGTCGCCGGCACCCGGCCGTTCGGCCCGACGTGTGTGCTGGTGCGCGACACCGGCGCGATCCATCTGCTCAGCACCTGGGATGAGGGCGTCCCCGACGACATCCCGCACGAAAACCTCTACGGGATCACGTGGAACCCGATGAACACCGTGTCGGCGCTGCAGCGCATCGACGGGGCCGCCGCCGCCCGGCGCGTCGGAACCGACGCGATCTCACCTGTGTTCGCGCAGTTGTTGCCGACGGCGTTCCCCAACGCGGAACTCGTGGACGGCGAACTGGCGATGCGCGCCGCCCGGCGCATCAAGACGGCCGAGGAACTGGTCCCGTTGCGCGAGGCAATCGCGGTCGCCGAGTCGGGCTTGGCCGCTGCCGTGTCCGAATTGCGGCCCGGGGTAACCGAACAGGCGCTCGCCGGCGTCCTGCTGGAGGCCGTCGCGGCCGGCGGGGTGAGCACGCCGTCGAACCAGGATGTCGCATGGGTGACCTCGCCAGACCACCCGTGGCGGCTAGCCACCAGCGACGGCCGGGTGAAAGATGGCGACCTGGTGGCGTTCTCGGCCGGTGTGCTGGCCGGTGGCTACGTCGGCGAGGTTGGACGCACCTGGCCGGCCGGCGCGGCCCGCGGTGCGGCGGCGCTGTATCGGCGCTGGAACAGCCTGTGGGACAGGCTGCTAGCCGCATGCCAACCCGGAACCGGAGCAGGTGAGTTGTTGTCCGCCTACGAGGCCGCGGGGGAGGCCGCGCCGCCGATGCCGGTCGCCCGCGGGCTGGGCATGGGCTTTGACCCACCCGTCATCTCCAATCGCCTGCCGGCGACCGCCGCGGGGGAACGGCTCGAGGCCGGCATGGTGTTGGCCGTGACTGGCTACGTGTGGGAGCAGGGAACCGGTGCCGTCTTCGGGCGGGAGGCGGTACTCATCTCCGCCGACGGACCCGAGGTGCTGACTTGCAGCCCGTCGTGGCACGAATAGTCATGTCCGGCAACTCGGAACCCTCCGCCGAGGAGATCGTCAGGTACCACAAGGATGGCGAGACCCGCATCGCCCCATCACGTTCGATCGGCCGGATCAGCTGAATGCGCCCACGATCGCCGGGCTGGGCGGGGCGGTGAGAGACAACGACGGTAAGTTGCCACCGGAATGGCGGCCGAGCAAGAAGGGGCGCAAGGGCGCCAAGAAAGACACCGACCGAAAGCGGAAGCGGTAGTGGCGGAACCGACCCCCGAACCACCGTTGGCCGGCTATGCCGTGGTCGACCTGTCCACCGGGATAGCGGGCGCCTACTGCACCAAGTTGCTCGCCGACGGCGGGGCCGACGTCGTCAAAGTCGAGCCGCCGAAGGGCGATCCACTGCGTTCATGGTCCGCCTCCGGCACCCGCATACCACCCGGCGGTGACGGCGCGCTGTTCAGCTTTCTGGCCGGAGCAAAGCACAGCGTCGTCGCGGATCCGGGCATCGAAGACGACGTCGAGCTGGTCGACAGGCTGCTCTCGGCCGCCGATGCGGTGGTGTGGTCGGGCGGCTCGAAAGTCGCCGAACACGACGATTTTTCGCCTACGGCAATGCACCGCCGCTACCCGCATCTCACCGTCATGTCGATCACGCCCTTCGGCCTCCAGGGGCCGTGGCGTGACCGTGCGGCCACCGAATTCACGCTGCAGGCATGGTCGGGCGGCATCATCGGCCTCGGCCGTGGCGAACCGGGCCGGGCGCCGGTGTTCGTCGGCGGACAGGTCGGCGAGTACATGGCCGGCGTCCACGCGAGCGCGGCGATGCTGGCATCGCGCTACGGCCGAACCTGCGGCGGCGCCGGCGAACTCCTGGACCTGTCGATGCTGGAAACCCAGATCTTGTCGCTGACCTATTATCCCGTCACCTATTTCGAGATGCTCGGGCGGCCGTGGCGCGACGCGCGGCGCCTTACCGTTCCGGGCGTCGCCCGCGCCAAGGACGGACTCGTCGACGTCGGCTGCGGGACCGCGCAACAGTGGTTCGACCTGTGCGCGATGATCGGCCGTCCGGAATGGATCGACGAACACCTCGAACTGACGATCACCGAGCGGGCCAACCTCAACGCCGACGAGATCTACGCGTGGTTCGAAGACCACACCGTGGAGGAGATCCGAGAACTCGCGACGGCGTTCCGGATACCCAACGCTCCGGTTGCCAACGGCGCCAACGTCGCATCCCTTGACCACTTCGTCGAACGCGGCTCGTTCGTGCGCAGCCCCGACGACCGGTTTGTCCAACCGGGCCATCCTTATCGACTGCATCCCCCACTGCTGTGCCGGCCCCAACCGGCGCCGCGGCTGGGGGAGCATACGGCGCATTATCGGACCGCAAACCTGACCCTCCGCCCCGGGCCGAGCCGGCCGGCAAACCCGCTGCCCCTGAACGGGGTTCGCGTGCTCGACTTGACGACGTTCTGGGCCGGCCCATGCTGCACGCATTTCCTGGCGATGCTGGGCGCCGACGTCATCCACGTCGAGTCCGTCCGCCGCCCCGACGGGACCCGGCTGATCGCCGGCGTTCCCGTCACCGAAACCCAGTGGTGGGAGCGGTCGCCGATTTTCGCGGCGCTCAACACCAACAAGAAAGACTTGACGCTGGACCTGCAGACCCCCCGCGGGCGGGAGCTACTGCGCCGGTTCATCGCGACCTGCGACGTGGTCGTCGAGAATTTCACGCCCCGCGTCCTCGAGCAGATCGGGCTGGATTTCGCTGCCGTGCAGGCCATCAAGCCCGACGCGGTGCTGGTGCGGATGCCGGGGTTCGGCCTGGACGGGCCGTGGCGCGACAACCCGGCCTTCGCCTATGTCATCGAGGCGGCGTCCGGACTGACGTGGCTGACGGGATACGCCGACCGCACGCCCTACGATCCCTACTCGATCGGTGACCCCAATGCGGGCATGCACGCCGCGAATGCGGTGCTGCTGGCGCTCTCGCACAGGCGGCGCACCGGCCGGGGCGTGTTCGTCGAAGCGGCGATGGTCGACGCCGCGCTCAGGGCCTCCCACTGCTCGTCGGTGTTCACCGCGATCGCTACCCAGCTGTCGGACCGGCCGAACTCAT
>NZ_LZJJ01000322.1:0-34743 GCF_001667625.1 Mycobacterium sp. E1715 | reverse complement strand
ACCGTGCAGGTGCATGGCCCGCTGTACGACGTCATGCAGCACCTGGGGCATGGCGACTTTCACCGCGGCGATGTCCCTGCGCACCTTCTGATAGTCGTGATGCTTGTCGATCAGCCACGCGGTGCGCAGCACGAGCAGCCGGAACTGTTCGATCTGGATCCAGCTGTCGGCGATCTTCTCCTGGGTCATCTGAAAGTCGGACAGCCGACCGTGCCGCGTCTTGCGCGATACCGCCCGCTCGCACATCATGTCAAACGCACTGCGCGCCAACGCGATTGTGCGCATCGCGTGGTGGATGCGCCCGCCGCCGAGCCGCGTTTGCGCGATCATGAACGCCTGGCCCTCGCCGCCCAGCACGTGATCGGCCGGGACGCGGACATCGGTGTAGCGGACGTAGCCGTGGCTGGCGCGCGCCGAGGACTCGGCGCCGACGCCGACGTTGCGCACGATCTCGATGCCCGGTGTCTCGGCCGGAACGATGAACAGCGACATCTTGTCGTAGGTGCGCGCTTCGGCGTTGGTGACGGCCATGACGATGAAGAACGACGCGTGCTTGGCGTTGGTGGAGAACCACTTCTCGCCGTTGAGCACCCAATAGTCGCCGTCGCGGGTCGCGGCGGTGACGAACTGTCCCGGATCAGAACCACCCTGCGGCTCGGTCATCGAATAGCACGAGGTGATCTCGCCGTCGAGCAGCGGTTGCAGGTAGCGGGCCTTCTGTTCCTCGGTGCCGAACATGGCCAGGATCTCCGCGTTGCCGGAGTCCGGTGCCTGACAACCGAACACCGACGGCGCCCAGCGGGAGCGGCCCAGGATCTCGTTGAGCAGGGCGAGCTTCACCTGGCCGAAGCCCTGACCGCCCAGCTCCGGCCGCAGGTGTGCGGCCCAGAGCCCCTGGTCCTTCACCTGCTGCTGCAGCGGCCGCAGGATGGCCATCATCTCGGCGTTGTTCTTGTCATAGGGGTCGAGGGCGACCAGGTCGAGCGGTTCGAGCTCGTCGGCCATGAACTTCTCGACCCAGTCGAGCTTGGCCTGATAATCCGGGTCCGTTTCGAAATCCCACACGGTGACCACCCGTTCCCCGGCGCGGCGTCGCGCCGGACTCGTCGATGAAGCCACCTCATCGTAAATGGCGGCTTTGGAAGATCAGTCCTCGCGGCGGGTGTCGATGACGCGCTGAGCGATGTCGACGAGCTTGACCTGACTCTCCTGGGACAGGCGGCGCAGCAGGTCGAACGCGCGAAGTTCGTCGACGCCGTAGCGCTCCATGATGATGCCCTTGGCCTGGCCGATCCGGTCCCGCGTCGACAGGGCCGATTGCATCTGCTGTCCGTGCCGCCCGGCGATGATCGCAGAGGCGGCGTGCGCGGCGAATACGGTGCCGATGGTTTCGGCTTCGGTGTCCCACGCGTTGGCCTCGAAGCTGAACAGGTTCAGTGCGCCGGCGGTACGTTCCGCGGTGTACAGCTTGAAAGACAGGCTGCTCAGCACACCGCGTTCCACGGCGGCCGGTGCGTATCGGGGCCAGCGCGGCTCCTCGCGCAGGTCGTCGGTCCGCACGATCGTTTGCTTCAAAGCGGCGTCGTGGCAGGGGCCCTCGTGGAAGTCCTGTTGTAGCTTGTCGAGCTCCGCGGCCAGGCTGTCGGTGTCGGCCACCGATTCGAAGTCTCCGCCGGCTTTGATCAGCAGCACCCCGGCGACGTCCGCCGCGGGAATGAGCTCCACCGCGGCGGCGGTCACGTCGGTGAGCACCTGCTCGAGCGAGCGCGGCGCGGCGATGTCGCGGGAGAGCTCAGCCATCCGCCTCGCCAGCTCATGCCGGGAACTCGGGTCCGATAGGTCCATAAGCGGGATTGTCCATGATGGACCCCCGTTCGTCACACGGGCACCCGTTCGCAGCGCCCGCAGGCGGTTCAGGAGTTGCTGTCACGGTCGTTTGGTCGCGGAGGCCGCGGGTACCCGGCGACACCATGACCTTCTCGGCAAGCCAAGGGAGAACCAGTGTTCGTTCATAACAAAGATCTTCAATTCGAGGTCCGCGTCGACCGGCCCGACCCCCGGTTCGCGACGTTGCTGATGGACCAATTCGGTGGCGCCAATGGGGAACTCACCGCCGCATTGCAGTACTTCACCCAGGCCTTCGTGCTTCGGCAGAAGAACCCGAAGATGTACGACCTGTTCATGGACATCGCCACCGAGGAGCTCAGTCACCTCGAGATGGTCGGCTCGATGATCACGATGCTGCTCGACGGCCTCAACGACAACCTGAAGATCGCCCACGAGAAATGTGACTGGATGCCGGCGGTGGCCAGCGGCGACGGACGCGACAGCATCATCCACTCGGTATCGGTCAACCCCCTGTTCCTGGTGCTCAGCGGTGGTGGGCCGGACGTCAAGGACTCCGGGGGAAACAATTGGACCGGCGCCTTCATCGACGCCAACGGCGACCCGACCGTCGACCTGCGCAACAACATCGCAGCCGAGTCGCGCGCCAAGATCGTGTACGAGTACCTCAAGCAGTACACCGACGACCCCGGTGTGCAGGACACCCTCAACTTCCTGATGACGCGCGAGGTCGCGCACTACCAGCAATTCACCGCGGCGCTGAACGAGCTTCCGGTGAACTTCCCGCCGGGTCAGCTGCCGGGCGATCCGCGCTTCCAGAACGTCGCGTTCAACATGTCCGACGGCAACGGCGAATCGATCCGTGGCCCGTGGAATCAGGGCCAGGGGCCGTGGCCGAAGGGCGTGGAGTGGGAGTACGTCGAAAAGCCCGAACAGCAGTGGCTGGGCGGCAGCACGCGACAGAACCAGGGTGCGCAGCAGAACCCCCAGGGCTCACCCGCGATCAAGGCCGAAAAGCCTTTCACGCACGAACAGCACGCCCCCACCCGGGCACCCCGCCGAACCCGGCGGTGCTGAAGACCATGGGAATGGGGGCGGCGGTCGTCGACCACGTTCGCGACGCGCTCACCGGCCGCGCCGAGGACAACCCGCCGGACCCTCAGGTCAAATAACGAAACACGCGAAGGCCGGGCGCTGGGTCGTCGGCGCCCGGCCTTCCTATGCCAATCAGCTTGTGGGGGCCATTTTCTTTGCCTGCTCCAGCTTTTCGCCGATCTTCTCCAGATCTTCGCGGCTGATCGCCAACTCGACCTGCGGCCACACCACGTCCTGCTCGTAGGCGATGTGTTCGCGGCCGGCCTTGACGAACTCCTGCAGCGCTTCGTGATAGTCGGGTTCGCCGGGCTTGCCGTCCTCGAGCCGCTGCAAGAGTTGCTTGCCGGCCTGCTCCTGCTCGATCGCCTTGTCGACGATTCCGTCGCCGATCGCATCGCGCACCGCCGGCCAAAACAATTGTTCCTCAATGGCTTCGTGCTGGGACTCCGCGATGATGAGATTGTTCACGAAGGTCTCCAGGCCGCTCGCTTCGGCGCCCGAACCCGACGGCGCCCCGTCGAGCGTCTCGAACAATCCGAGCACGCTTTTGTGGTCCTGGCGAAGAAAAGTGATTGCGTCCATGCCTTGCCTTCCAGTTGGGCTGATGACTCGAAGTGGCCTGCGGATACCCGGGGCGACGGCATTGAAACGCGCTGGCCCGCAGCGAATTTCGAGTGATGGTGGGGGAGAGAGCTGCGCGCGGTGCGCGCCGTCTACATTCAGCCCGAGGCCCGTCCCACGTCGGACTAGCGCAACTTCGGCAAGACGTTGGTGCGGTAGAACTCGATGGCCGTCAGCGGATTGCCCTGCGGGAAGTGCAAAAACGGGACGGCGCCCGCGTCCAGGATCGCCTGCACCGCCTTGACGTGGGGTGTCGCGTCGGTTCCGACCGTCCAGTTCGCCAGCACCTTGTCGATGGGGTTGGCCTGCGCGGCGCGCTGGATTTCGACCGGATTCGGCTGGTCGACGGCGCCGGCGGTGAAGCGCCACAGATTTGCCGCGGCGGCGGCCTCTGCGGCGTCGCCGACGACGGCGAACAGCTCGGCCCGCTTGCCCATGCCGCCCGGGTCGCGGCCTGCGGCGCGCGCGCCGGCGCCGAACGCCGCCAGCAGCGCCGGATTCGTGACGTCGCGTGCCTGACCGATCCAGCCGTCGCCGTATTGGCCGGCCATCGTCGCACTCTTGGGCCCGCTGGCCGCCACGAAGATCGGCGTGGGGCTGGCGGGCGTGTCGTAAAGCTTCAACGCGTTGGTCTGAAAGTACCGACCGGCGAACGAGATTCGTGATCCGCTCCACAACTGTCGGATCAGGCTGATCGCTTCGACCAGCCGGTCGTGGCGCTCGGTGTAGTTGCCGAAGGCGTTGGTGCTCGCCTGTTCGTTCAGCCGTTCCCCGGTCCCGACTCCCAGGAACACCCGTCCGGGATACAGGATGGCCAGCGAGGCAAAGGCCTGGGCCACCACGGCCGGGTGGTAGCGGTAGGTGGGGCAGGTCACGCCGGTACCGAACGAGACGCGGTTGGTGGCGTTGCCGACCAGCGCCAGGGTCAACCACGGGAACATCGAATGGCCCTCGTTGTCCTGCCATGGCTGGATGTGGTCGCTGGCCCAGACGTGGGCAAAACCGGCCTGTTCGGCCGCCTGGGCCTGCGCCACGAGTTGTTCGGTGCGGAACTGCTCGTGCGAGAGCACCAGACCCACCGGCCTGGCCGCGGGCGGTGGTGGGGAACCGGGCGCGGCGTGGTCGGTGCCCGGCCGCCCGCAGCCGGCACCGAGCCCGGCGGCGCCGAGCATGCCCGCACCGGCGGCCGCCCGCCCGAATGCGCGACGCGAAACGCCGGTCATCGAAACAACGTACCCACCGGTTCTGCGATGACACCCCGGATGCGGGTAACCGCTAACCTGACTCGGGTGACCCCCCAGGCGCGCCCGGCGCGGAAGGCCGATGTCCGCGAACTGTCGCGCACCCTGGCGCGTGCCTTCTACGACGACCCGGTGATGACCTGGCTGCTGCCCGACGACAGGGCGCGCACCGCGAACTTGCACCGGGTCTTCGGCACGATGACGCGACACCACCATCTGGGCTGTGGCGGCGTCGAGGTGGCCTGCGACGGCCCGGGCATCGGCGCGGCAGCACTCTGGGATCCGCCCAACCGTTGGCGGGAGACGCGCCTGGGCGAACTGGCGATGACCCCGACTTTCCTGCGCGTCTTCGGCATGCGCGCGACGAGGGCCCGCGGCGTGCAGGAATTGATGAAGCGCACGCATCCCGAAGAGCCGCACTGGTATCTGGCCGCCATCGGGAGCGACCCGTCCGTCCGCGGCCAAGGCTTCGGCCAGGCCCTGATGCGGTCCCGGCTTGACCGCTGCGACGCCGAATACTGTCCGGCGTATCTCGAATCGAGCAAGCCCGAAAACGTGCCGTACTACGAACGTTTCGGTTTCACGGTGACCCGCGAGTTGGTGTTGCCCGACGGTGGTCCCACCATGTGGGCGATGTGGCGCACGCCGCGGTAGCGTTTAGCCCCCCTACCCGGCGGGCAACCGATCCCGCATGAGCGAAAACCCGCAAGCCGAGGGCGACCCCGCGGACTTCCCCGAGGAGGGCGGGCCCGGCGACACCCTGAACGCGAGCGAAGGCACCGACTCCGACGAACTCCACAACGACGACGGTGACATCGTGGTCGACCCTCCCGAGGACTGGAGCGAGGCCAACCGCTTCGGCATGACGGCGCGGGAAGAGCGCGAGGGGGAATCCCTGGACGCCCGGCTCGCCGAGGAGGAACCCGACGTCTCGCCCGACATGCCGGGCGCGGGCGTGCCGACCGACGGTCCGCCCGGACGCGCTCATCGGGGCCAGATCGACGGAGCGCCCGAGGACGGTGAGTCGCTGTATGAGGTCGTCGACGAGAACGCGGCGCCGGACATCACCCAGACGACGGAGTGATGCGGCCAGTGTCCGACTGTTCACTGCGCATGCGGCGGCTGGGCGCCCGCTAAGGGGTGCTCTTCCAGCCGGCGATGCCGATCGCGATCATCCGCAGTTGCTTGACGGCGATCCGCCGGATGTCTTCGAGCGCCTCGGCGCTCTGCGCGTCCTCGATCGCCTCGGCGATGACGATCATCGCGTTGACGAACAGGGTCGCCAGGACGTTGAGGTCCTCGGTGGTCCACTCGTGCAGCCGCGGAAAGCGGGCCAGGTCGGTCGCCAGCTCGGAGGTGATCAACCGGATCTCGGTCCGGATGGCGTAGCGCAAAACGCTCAGCCCGCTGTTGCGTTCGCGCGCGATGAACCGCCAATGTTCGCGCCGCTGCGCGACGCTGGCGACCAGTATCTCCACCGATGACTCGATGACTCGGTTCGGGTCGAGCTTCCCGGCGCGGGCTTCACGCAGGGTATCGCGCAGGCTGCGGAATGATTCGTCGATCAGGACCAGCCCCAGTGCCTCCATCGACTCGAAGTGGCGGTAGAACGCCGCAGGCACGATCCCGACCTCGCGGGTCACCTCCCGCAGGCTGAGGCTGGAAAAGCTGCGGTCCTGCAGCAGCTTGAGGGCCGCGGCGATGATGGCGCGCCGGGTCGCCTCCTTGCGCTCCTCACGCGACCGGCTTTCGCGCACGCGCTCGCGACCAGAACCGCGCACCCGTGAGCTAGGAGTACGGCTGTTCACTGTGTGAACCCTACCACAGACCTGCAGTAAACCCTTGACTGACCGGGTGGTGCGGCTGCACGGTGTACATATGTTCACTCAAACTACTTCGAGTCGGGCCCTCGCCCGAACTCTTCGGAAGCGGGTGTTGGGTTCCGACCTCCTCGATCTGCTCACCGGGCCGCACGGTGTCGACCGTTACACCGAGCTGGTGGACCCGACCTGGACGCTGGGCCAGGCCCGCGCCAAGGTGATCGACGTGCGCCGCACCACCGCGCGCAGCGTCACCCTCACGCTGGCCCCGAACGAAAGCTTCACCTTCGCCTGGACGGTCCAAGCCGGCCAGTACGTCAACCTCGCCGTCGAGATCGACGGTCGCCGGCACACCCGCTGCTACTCCCCGGCCAATGTCGAAGGAGCCGCCAATCTCGAGCTGACCATCGGTCGCCACGACGGCGGCCTGGTCTCCAACTACCTGTACGAGCAAGGCCGCCGCGGCATGGTGGTCGGCTTGACGGGCGTGGGTGGCGACTTCGTGTTGCCGGCAAACCGACCGAACCGGATCCTCTTCGTCTCCGGTGGCAGCGGCATCACTCCGGTGATGGCGATGCTGCGCACGCTGGTCGCCGAGAATCACCCGGGCGAGATCGCGTTCGTGCACTACGCACGCACCGCGGCCGAGGCCTGCTACCGCGACGAGCTGGCGACCCTGCCCGGCGTCCGCGTGCTGCACGGCTACACCCGATCCGGCGGTGGCGATCTGGAAGGCCGGTTCGGCGCCGCGCATCTGGACGCCGCCATGGCCTCACCCGACGCGGTGTTCGTCTGCGGCCCAACGCCTTTGGTCGACGCCGTACGGGCCCACTGCGACAACGTCTACACCGAAAGCTTCGTGCCGCCGTCGTTCGAGGCGCCCGCCAGCCCGTCGGGCGGCAAGGTCACCTTCGCCGACAGCGGGGTTGACGTCGTCGACGACGGACGCTCGCTGCTGGAACAGGCGGAATCCGCCGGCCTGTCACCCGAGAACGGCTGCCGGATGGGCATCTGCCACACCTGTACCCGACGGAAGACCGCCGGAACGGTGCGCAACCTGATCACCGGCGCCGTGTCCACCGGACCCGACGAGGACGTGCAGATCTGCGTGTCCGTCCCCGTCGGCGATGTCGACCTATCGCTCTAGCCGCCAGAAATTTCCGAGAGGAAAAGCCATGACACAGAACAAGATCAGCCTGACCCCCGAACAGGCCGACGCATTCGGCCGCGAGCTGGACGCCATCAGGGAGCGCGTGATGGCCAGCCTGGGAGCCGAGGACGCCGACTACATTCGCCGCGTCATCAAAGCGCAGCGAGCGCTGGAGGTCGGCGGGCGCGCGCTGCTCTTCCTGCCGCCCGCCTGGCTGCTGGGAACCACGATGCTCGGCTTGTCCAAGATCCTGGACAACATGGAGATCGGCCACAACATCATGCACGGTCAATACGACTGGATGCGTGACCCGACCATCTCCGGCCGGTCCTTCGAGTGGGACACCGCGTGCCCGGCCGATCAGTGGCGGCATTCGCACAACTACATGCACCACACCCACACCAACATCGTGGGGATGGACCGCGACATCGGCTACGGCATCCTGCGGATGAGCGAAGACCAGCGCTGGGAGCCCTACTTCCTGGGCAACCCGCTCTACGCCTTCCTGCTGATGGTGCTGTTCCAGTACGGCGTCGCGCTGCACGAGCTGGAAACCGAGCGCATCCGCGCGGGTGAGATCGAATTCGCCGACAAGCGCGAGGTGCTGCGCGAGATCTGGAAGAAGACTCGCCGGCAGACGCTGAAGGACTACGTCGCCTTCCCGCTGCTGGCCGGCCCCTTCGCGCCGTTCGTCTTCGCGGGCAACCTGTCGGCCAACCTGATGCGCAACGTGTGGTCGTACATGATCATCTTCTGCGGCCATTTCCCCGACGGCACCCAGGAGTTCACCGTCGAGGAGACCAAGGACGAGTCGCGCGGCATGTGGTACTTCCGCCAGGTCCTCGGTTCGGCAAACCTGACCGGCGGCAAGCTCTTTCACCTGCTATCGGGCAACCTCTCCCACCAGATCGAGCACCACCTGTTCCCGGACATGCCGGCACGCCGGTACGCCGAGATCGCGCCGGAGGTGCAGGAGATCTGCGAGCGCTACGGCATCCCCTACAACCGCGGCCCGCTGCTGAGGCAGTTCGGGACGGTCGTCCGCAAGATCGTTCGGCTGACGTTCCCCGACTCCATGGTGCGGAAGGTTACCGGCGACCGCTCGGCCGATCCGGTGCCCGTGGCCGCCTGACGGTCGCCCACGTCCCCCACGCGCAAACCGGGCCTTGCGCGCGGGGGACAATGGGCTGCGTGGAGTGGACCGGCGCACGCTATGCGGACAAACCGACGGTGGAGGCATCGACGTGGATCGATGCGGATCCGGCCCGGGTGTGGAGCCTGGTTTCCGACATCAAGCTGATGCCGACCCTGAGCAACGAGTTGCAAGCCGTCGAGTGGGCCGAGGGTGCCGACGCCCCGTGCGTGGGCGCGCGCTTCGTCGGACACAACCAGCACGACGCGTTCGGGCAATGGAGCACCACCTCCCAGATCGTCGCATGCGACGAGCCGCGTGAATTCTCCTGGGCCGTAGGCGAACCCGACAATCCCGCGGCGATGTGGCGGTTCAGGCTGACGCCCCGCGACGGCGGCACCGCGCTGAGCTACTGGATGCAGATGGGGCCGGGCCGTTCGGGGTTGTCGGTGGCCATCGAGTCGATGCCCGACAAGGAGCAGAAAATCGTGTTCGTGCGGATGCGCGAGTTCGAGGCCGCGATCGGCAAGACACTCGCGGCGATCAAGAGGCTGGCCGAACACGGGGTGCGCTGATGCGCACCGCGACGACGGTCGAGTTGTCCAGCGCCGCGGGCGAAACCGCCGCTTTCGTCGTCGAAGCGGAACGACTGGGCCTCGACGTGTGCTGGGTCGCCGAGGCCTGGGGCTCCGACGCGCCCTCGGCGCTCGGGTATCTCGCGGCGCGGACCGAGCGGGTCCTACTGGGCTCCGGTGTCCTGCAGGTGGGCGTCCGCTCGCCGGTCATGGTCGCGCAGACCGCCATCACGCTGTCCAATCTGTCGGGCGGACGATTCCTCCTCGGGCTCGGCGCATCCGGCCCGCAAGTGATCGAGGGCCTGCACGGCGTCTCCTTCAGCCGGCCCCTGGCGCGCATCTCCGAGACGGTCGACATCGTGCGGCAGGTCTTCGCCGGCGGCAAAGTGTCCTACTCCGGCAAGCAATTCCACATTCCGCTGCCCGGCGGCGAAGGGGTGCCGATGCGGTTGTCGACCCGGCCCGAGCACCCGATCCCGATCTACCTTGCCGCGCTCTCACCGGCGATGCTGCGGTTGACGGGTCGGACCGCCGACGGGTGGCTGGGCACCAGCTTCGTCCCGGAGGGTGCCGGCGAGGCCTACTTCTCACACCTCGACGAGGGCTTGGCCGCCGCCGGCCGCACCCGCGCCGACGTCGACATCTGCCAGGGCGCCGAAGTCGCCTTCGCTGCCGACGAGCAGGAGTTGCGCGGCATGGTCGCGGGCCGCAAAAAGGAGCTCGCCTTCAGCCTGGGCGGCATGGGCTCGTCCAGCACGAACTACTACAACCAGGCCTACAGCCGCCAAGGCTGGGCCGAGATCGCCGCCGAGGTACGCGAACGCTGGCAGCGCGGCGACCGCGACGGCGCGGCCGCACTGGTCACCGACGAGATGGTGTTGGCCACCACGCTGATCGGCACCGAGGAGATGGTTCGCGCCCGGCTCAGCGTGTGGCGGGACGCCGGCGTGAACACCGTGCGGCTGTATCCGGCCGGCGACACGCTGGATGCGAAGCTTGGCACGCTCGGCCGGGCCATCGAGCTGGTCGGCGAGATCGGCTAAACCCCGACCGTGGCGGATAGGGACAAATCAACGACGGTTTTCGTACCCGGGCCACACGCTCGGCGGCCGGGGCGTCAGCGAACGGCCGTGGGCGCGTCGGTCGCCTTGACGAGTCGCACCTCCGGACGCTCCGGCACCCCGTCGGCCAGGAACCACCGGAAGGCGAGGTTGCCGCGCGGATAGTCCAGCGTGGTCAGCGAATTCGGGTGGGCGGTCATTCCGCGGGACAGGACGATGGTCACCGTGCCGTCGTTGTTGAGCGCGGCGGCGTGGCCGTTTATCGAGCAACGGGCGTCGGCCGCGCCGAACGTGGCCATGAACTGGTTCCATACGACCAGGTTCCAGAACCTGCACGACGGCGGGCGGTGCGTGATGACGAGCGCTTCGTCCTCATCGAGCACAAAGCTGCCGTAGGAGTAGCAGGCGTCGCGCGCCGACCAACCGAAGTTGGCGTCGGGGACCTGGTACGGATCGGCGAATGCATTTGCCGCGTGCGCGGTCTCATGTCCGAGGGCGTGTTGGTCCTGCACGCGCGTCCCGACGGCCAGCGGCACGATGGCGAACATGGTGCGCAGCCAGGTCGCGATCGCCCTCAGCCGCGCGGCCGTCTCGGCATCCCCGTGCCGGATCGGGTCCGGCTCGTCGAGCGCCTCGATCCGCCAGGTGACGGGGCGGCCGGTCAGCGGGTCGGCCTGATAGTCGCGCGTCATCAGGACGGCCGCGTCGGGCGTGGGGCCGAGATCGAACGCGAAGTTGCCGGCGGCGTCCATATTGAGGACATCGAGATCGCTGTCGCGGACGATTGCCACCACCCGGTCCGACCACGCGCCCGGTGACGGCTCGTTGTAGGCCGTGACCGAAAAGTACGCGCTGTCACCCTTGTTGCCGCTGATGCGGTAGCGGCGCCGCGGATCGATCGGGCAGATGTAGTAGTAGGCGTCGGTGTTGTCGCCGCCCCAGCGCCGGTCGCGACGAAACGGGGTGTTCACGGCGACGAACTGCGGCCGGCCGGGTTCGGTGAAAAGGTAGGTGTCGAAGGCGACACCGAGCGTGCTGGCGATCATGCGGTAACCGTCGGCGACGTGCCGGTCGTCGACCACCGCGCGGTCGCCCTCCAGGAACGAGCGGTCAAGGGTGCCCAAGGTGGCGAGCAGCTCCTGCCACGCGGTCGTCGTCTCGTGCGTCATGCGCGGATTCCCTTCAGGAGCAACGTGGTTGTGCGATCGACCCACCCGTCGTCGAGTTCGGTGACGCGGGTGAGCAAGCCCATCAGCGTGATGCCGGCGATGGCATCCGTGAGTTCGGTGGCGGTCACTTCGGGCCGGACCTCGCCGCAGCGCGCCGCCCGTCGCAACAACTCGGCGAGGCCGCCGCCGATGACGCCGGCGAATCGCTCCAGCAGCGCCGAATGCAGGGTCGGGTCCGCGGCCATCTCACCCACCAGCCCGGGCAGGGCGGCTCTGGCGGCCGGGGTGGTCAGGAAACGCATTGCACGACGGACCATTTCGCGCAGGTCGTCGGGCAGGGACCCGGTATCGGGCAGCTCGGTGGCGGCGCCGATGGGGAACACCGCCTCGTGGACCAGGTGCGCTTTGCTCGGCCAGCGCCGGTAGATAGCGGGCTTGCTGGTGCCCGCGCGTTCGGCGATCGCGGAGACCAACAGCCCGCTGTAGCCGGTCTCGGCGAGCAGCTCCACGGTCGCGCTCAGCACTGCGCCGTCAATGCGTGGGTCACGGGGGCGGCCAAAATCCACTACCATTACGAAACCGAGAGTAACATAAGTCGCCGTGACCGACGCCGTTCGCCTTGATGACCTCGCCGAGCCCCGCTTCAGCCCCGAGGCCCGGCAAATCCTCGACATGATGGCCTCGCTGGCGCCGGACTGCCCGCTGGACGCCGACGCGCTGCACGCCAGGGCCGCCGCCGACACCGGCCTGGACGATTTCGGGCCGCCGGACTACCGGGAGCGGCTCGACGTCTATCTGGCCGCGCTGCGTGACATCGACGGCCGCCACGACGCGGGCACGGTCAATTTCTTCGGGCAGCTGCTGCAGCTGCTCAAGAACCGGCTGCTGTTGACCGACCTGGTGCGGCGGCATCCCGAGATCGACGACATCGAGCTGCGACCGCCGGTGGTGATCGCGGGGCTGCCGCGCACCGGCACCACCCATCTGCACAACCTGCTGGCGGCCCCGCCCACGTTCCGCACCATGCCGTACTGGGAAAGCGTCGAACCGTTCCCGCTGCCGGCCGAGGCCGGGATCGAGCCGGATCCGCGGCGCGCGCGGATGGACGTCGCGGTCGGCGTGATCAACACCGTGATGCCCTATTTCCCGCTGATGCACGAGATGACCACCGAGCACGTCCACGAAGAGATCCAGCTGCTGGCCAACGACTTCTCGACCATGCTCTTCGAGACGCTGGCCCACGTGCCGCGCTGGCGTGCCTACTACCAGACCCACGACCAGACGCCGCACTACGAATACCTCGCCCGGCAACTCAAGGCCATGCAGTTCTTGCGCAGCGGGCGGCGCTGGCTGCTCAAGTCGCCCCAGCATCTCGAGCAGGTGCCGGTGCTCGATCGCGTCTTCCCCGGCAGCATCGTCGTTTTCACCCACCGCGACCCGGTGCCGGTGGCGCTATCGATGATCGCGATGATCACCTACTCCGCGCGCATGCACCGCTCGCCGGTCCCGGTGGAAGAGATCGCGGCGTCGTGGATCGACCGCTTGGACGACATGCTGACAGCGCTCGTCCGCGATCGCGACACGATTGGCCCGGATCGGTCGATCGACGTCCGGTTCGACGACTTCATGGCCGACGAAATCGGCGTCGCCCAACGGGTGTACGCGCTGGCCGGCGAGCCGTTCGGCGACGACGCCAAGTCGGCGATCGACGAGTACCTCGCGGGCCATCGGCGCGGTCGGCTGGGGAACGTTGCGACGTCCTGCGCGATGTTCGGGTTGGACGAGGCCGACCTGCGCGACCGGTTCGCGCCTTATGTCGAGCGGTTTCTGGCCTAACCCGCGGCAGGCGGCTACGTTCTCAATTCATGGTCAATATGCCCGCGCTGGACGGTGTCGAACATAGGTATGTGGAGCTCGGGGGCGGCGTGACGATCCACGTCGCGGATGCGGGCCCCGCCGAAGGGCCGGCGGTGATGTTGGTGCACGGTTTCCCGCAGAACTGGTGGGAATGGCACAACCTGATCGGCCCGCTGGCCGCCGACGGCTATCGCGTGCTGTGCCCCGACCTGCGCGGCGCCGGCTGGAGCTCGGCGCCCCGCACGAGCTACACCAAGACCGAGATGGCCGACGACCTGGCGGCCGTCCTGGATCGCCTCGGTGTGGCGACGGTCAAGCTCGTCGCGCATGACTGGGGCGGACCGGCCGCGTTCATCATGATGCTGCGCCACCCGGAGAAGGTGAGCGGGTTCTTCGGAGTCAACACGGTGGCGCCGTGGGTGAAGCGCGATCTGCGTGCGGCGCGGAACTTTTGGCGGCTCTGGTATCAGATCCCGATTTCGCTTCCGGTCGTCGGGCCGCGGATGATCGGCAATCTCAACTCGAGGGCGAGCCGCGTGCTCGGCTCGTGGGTGGGTGGCGGCTACGCACTGCCCGAGGACGACCTGCGCATCTACGCCGAGTGCATGCGCCAGCCCGGCCACGCTGAGGCGGGCTCGCGCTGGTATCGCAGCTTCCAGACCGGGGAGATGCTGCGCTGGATGCGCGGCGAGTTCGACGACGCGCGCGTCGAGGTGCCGGTCCGCTGGCTCACCGGCACCCAAGACCCGGTGATCACTCCCGACCTCACCGACGGGTATGCCGACCACATCAGCGATTTCAAAGTGGAGCTGGTCGACGGGGTCGGACACTGGATCATCGACCAGCGCCCGGAGCTGGTGCTCGACCGGGTTCGGACCTTCCTGCGCGGCGAAGGATAGGCGTCAGGGCTGCACCAGGATCCGGATGGGGTTGCCGTCCTGGCGCTCGAGCTTCTCGATGCCCTCCGTCACGTCCTCCAGCGCGACGATCTCACTGATTGACCTCGAAACGTCAAGGCGCCCAGCCGAAACCAACTTCGCCAGCGTCTCGATGTCCACGTTCTGATATCCCAAGTGCCCGAGCACCTGCTTGTGGGTCAACCCGAACAGGGAGGTGGGCCCGACGGTCGGCGCCTCGGCGCTCATCCCGACACCCACCAGCCGGCCACCGGGTGTGAGGCAGTCGAGCCCCTGCTCGAACGTCACCTTCCGCCCGACGGCGTCGAAGGCCACATCGAGCAGCCGCCCGCCGGTGACTTCCGCGACGTTGTCCCTCAGCCCGTCGTCGCGGGGGTCGAACGCGTAGTCCGCGCCGAGGGTCAACGCCCGCTCCAGCACTGCGGGGTTGATGTCGACGGCGATGATGGGTGCGGCGCCGACCAGCCGCGCGAGCTGGACGATGTGGGTGCCGACCCCGCCCACGCCCCACACGCCGACCGATTCACCGACCGTGACTTTACCCGTCCGGACGACGGCCCCGAACGGCGTGGACACCGCGTCGGCCAGGATCGCCGCCTGCTCCAGCGGAACGTTGTCGGGCACCCGCGTCAGCCCCGTCGCTTGCGCCACGGTGTATTCGGCCCACGCCCCGTCGTAGGCGAATGCCATCAATTGGATTCGCAGGCAATTGACCCCATCGCCGCGGCGGCAGTTCGCGCAGCGTCGGCACGGCCGGCCGGCGGGGACCACCACCCGGTCGCCCTCGTCCCAGCCGGTCACCTCCGGCCCCAGTTTCGCGACGGTGCCCGACGCCTCGTGGCCCTGGGTCACCACGGGCTGCTGCGCCGGGAAAGTGCCGTTGATCAGGCTCAGGTCCGAGTGGCAGATGCCGCAGAAGGCGACCTTGACCAGAACTTCGCCGGGGCCCGGCTCGGGAATCGGAACGTCTTCGAGCGCAACGGTTCTGGTGTCTGCGTAGAAGCGCTCGGCGCGCATCGTCGGCGCCATGGGCTAGTCGACCCCGATGGTGACTTCCGTGGACTTGATGAATACGGTCGCCGGCTGCCCGGCCTCGAGCCCGAGATCGATCGCGGCGTCCTTGGTGACGGAGGACGTGACGATCTGCTCACCGCCGTCGAGCTTGACCTTCACGATCGCCATCACGCTGCCGAGGTCGACCTCGGTGATGGTCCCTTTGAGTTGGTTCCGGGTCGACAGCCGCATCGCAAGGTCCTTTGTTCGGTTGAGGTTCTGTGCTCGACCCTACTGTCGCGGGCCGAGCAGGGCGATGGAGGCGTCGACGGCCGGCTCCACGATGCCCCGCACCGGTTTTCCGTCTTCGACGGCGAGCGCGGTCAGTTCGCGCAGACCGCCGAGCAGGATGACCGCCAACGGGGCGGTCAGCGGAGGCAGCTCGGCTCGCTGGAAGCCGGGGCTGGCGCTGAGGTCGATCAGCAGACTTGACAGCAGTTGCAGCCCGCGGCGCTGTACCGGGCGGGCGGCGGCGCCGAGCGAGGGCAGTTCCCGAATCCAGCTGAGCGTGATCGCCGGCCGGGACTCGATGTAGCCGACGTACGCCTCGACCGCCTGGCGTATCTGCTGATGCCAGTCGGCCTCGGGATCGACGGCCGCAGCGATGCACTCACCGAGCCTTTCGATGTCGGTGCCCAAGAGCTCGAGGAAGCACTCGTCTTTGCTTGCGAACTGGTCGTAGAAGGTGCGCTTGGACGTGCGGGCGTGACGAACGACGTCGGCGACCGTGCTGGCGCGGTAACCGCGCTCGGCGATGGAGGCGGCGAGGCCGTCGAGCAACCTCAGCCGAAACGGGTCGCCAAGGACCGCTTCGTCAGCCGTCGCTGTCGCCGCTGGGCTCACGGGCGGCCCCTTCCATCGGTGCGGCACCCTCTTGTCATCGGTTGGTACCACAGAGTACCGTATCGGGAAAGGTTTTGGTACACCGCGGTACCACCCCGGCGTCCGGGGGAGATGATGGGGAGCAGCCCGCCATGAGTGAAGTCGTCACCGCCCCCGCGGCCGTCCGGTTGCCCCCGGCGGCTCGCCTGCCAAAGCTGTTGCAGGGTCTGGGTTTTGCGATCTCACGGCGCGGGATGATCCAGCGCCTGGCCCGTCGGTACGGCGACGTCTTCGCGCTGAACCTGCCCATGTACGGCGAGGTCGTGGTGGTGGCCGACCCGCAACTGGCCAAGCAGATCTTCACCACCAGCCCCGACGAGCTCGGCAACATCCAGCCCAACCTGAGCCGGCTGTTCGGCTCCGGCTCCGTGTTCGCGCTCGACGGGGAGGACCATCGCCGTCGCCGCCGGTTGTTGGCGCCGCCGTTCCACGGCAAGAGCATGAAGAAGTACGAGTCGATCATCGAAGAAGAGACCCTGCGGGAGACCGCGGGCTGGCCGGAGGGTGAGGCGTTCGCGACTCTGCCGTCGATGATGCGCATCACGCTCAACGCGATCCTGCGCGCGGTTTTCGGGGCCGAAGGCGCCGAGCTCGACGAGCTGCGCCGCCTCATCCCGCCGTGGGTCACGCTGGGCTCGCGGATGGCGACGATGCCCAAACCGCGGCGCAGCTACGGGCGCTTCACCCCATGGGGGCGCCTGGACGAGTGGCGCCGCCGGTACGACGCCGTCATCGACAGGCTGATCGAAGCCGAGCGGGCAGATCCCAACTTCGACGAGCGCAGCGACGTGCTCGCCCTGATGTTACGCAGCACCTACGACGACGGTTCGGTCATGTCGCGCAAGGACATTGGCGACGAACTGCTCACGCTGCTGGCCGCCGGTCATGAAACGACGGCCTCCACGCTGGGCTGGGCGTTCGAGCGGCTGACCCGGCACTCGGACGTGCTGGCCGCCCTGGTCGACGAGGCCGACACCGACGGCCAGGAGTTACGTCAGGCGACCATCCTCGAAGTCCAGCGGGCCCGGACGGTGATCGATTTCGCCGCCCGGCGCGTCTACCCCTCGCGGTACCAGCTCGGAGAGTGGGTCATCCCCCGCGGCAAGTCAATCCTGGTGAGCATCGCGCAGATTCACGAAAACCCCGAAGTCTTCCCGAATCCGGAGCGCTTCGATCCGCAACGCTACATCGGGACCAAGCCGTCGGCCTTCGCGTGGATCCCGTTCGGCGGTGGCACCCGCCGGTGCGTGGGGGCGGCGTTCGCCAACATGGAGATGGACGTCGTGCTGCGAACGGTGTTGCGGCACTTCACCATCGAGACCACGACCGCACCCGGAGAGCGGTGGCACGGCCGCGGCGTCGCCTACACGCCCAAGGACGGCGGCCGGATCGTGGTGCGCCGGCGCTGAGCCGGGCGCCTACTGGTCGGCCGTGGCCCGGCGCGGCAGTTTCCAGCCCGGGCGGATGTAGTGGCAGGTGTACCCGTTCGGGTAGTGCTGCAGGTAGTCCTGGTGCTCGGGCTCGGCCTCCCAGAAATCGCCGGCCGGGCTGACTTCGGTCACGACCTTGCCGGGCCACAACCCCGACGCGTCGACGTCGGCGATGGTGTCCAGCGCGATGCGCTTCTGCTCCTCGTCGAGGTAGAAGATGGCGGACCGATAACTGAGTCCACGGTCGTTGCCCTGGCGGTTCTTCGTCGTCGGATCGTGGATCTGGAAGAAGAACTCGAGCATGGTGCGGTAGTCGGTGACCGCCGGGTCGTAGACGATCTCGATGGCCTCGGCGTGCGTGCCGTGGTTGCGGTAGGTCGCATTGGGGACGTCGCCGCCGGTGTATCCGACCCGCGTCGAAACCACGCCCGGCTGTTTGCGGATGAGTTCCTGCATCCCCCAGAAACAGCCGCCGGCGAGTACCGCTTTTTCGGTTGCCATTGCTCGTCCTCCTAACCGGCCACGATGCCGCCCAGGCTACACTCCGCCGATGAGCCGCAACGTCGCGACGATTTCGGGAAGTGCCGCAGCATGACGACTCCTACGTTTTCCCGCGGCGAACTGGCCGCCGCCTTCGAGAAGTTCGAGCAGACGGTGGCCCGGGCCGCCGAAACCCACGACTGGGACGCCTGGGTCGAGCAGTACACCCCCGACGTCGAGTACGTCGAGCACGCGGCCGGCACGATGCACGGACGCGACGAGGTCCGCCAGTGGATCAAGCGGACGATGACCACGTATCCCGGCAGCCACATGGTGGCGTTCCCGTCGTTGTGGTCCGTCATCGACGAGCCCACCGGGCGGATCATCTGCGAACTGGACAACCCGATGCGCGACCCGGGGGATGGGAGCGTCATCAGCGCGACCAACATCTCGATCGTCACGTACGCGGGGGACGGGTTGTGGCGCCGCCAGGAAGACATCTACAACCCGCTGCGCTTCCTGCGGGCCGGGATGAAGTGGTGCCGTAAGGCCCAGGCGCTGGGCACGCTCGACGAGGACGCGGCGCGGTGGATGCACGAGAACGGAGGAGCCCAGTGAGCACCAAGCCCAAGCTCGTCATCGGCGCCAACGGCTTCCTGGGTTCGCATGTCACCCGCCAGCTCGTGGCCGACGGGTTCCCGGTGCGGGCGATGGTGCGCCCGAACGCCAACACCCGCTCGATCGACGACCTCGAGCTGACCCGCTTCCACGGGGACGTGTTCGACGACGCCACGCTGCGGGAGGCGATGGACGGTGTGGACGACGTCTATTACTGCGTCGTCGACACCCGCGCATGGCTGCGCGACCCGACGCCGCTGTTCCGCACCAATGTCGAAGGCCTGCGCAACGTTCTCGACGTCGCCGTCAACCAACCGGACCTGCGCAGGTTCATCTTCACGAGCACCTATACGACGGTGGGCCGGCGGCATGGCCACGTGGCGACCGAGGACGACGTGATCCGGTCCCGCCGCCTGACTCCGTACGTCCAATCGCGTTTGGAAGCCGAGAATCTGGTGCTGCGGTACGTGGCCGAGGCCGGCCTGCCCGCCATCGCGATGTGCGTGTCGACGACCTACGGCAGCGGGGACTGGGGCGGCACTCCGCACGGCGCCTTCATCGCCGGCGCGGTCTTCGGCAAGCTGCCGTTCCTGATGAACGGCATTGCGCTGGAAGTCGTCGGCGTCGACGACGCGGCGCGGGCCATGATCCTGGCGGCCGAGCGCGGGCGCATCGGCGAGCGATACCTCGTCTCTGAGCGGATGATCGCTTTGAACGACGTCGTCCGCATCGCGGCCGACGAGGCCGGCGTTCCACCGCCGCAACGCTCGATTTCCGTCCCGATGCTCTACGCCCTGGCGGCGGCCGGCACGCTCAAGGCCCGACTCACCGGGAAGGACGCCGAGCTCAGCCTGGCCTCGGTGCGGATGATGCGCGCCGAAGCCGACGTGGACAGCAGCAAGGCGAAGCGGGAATTGGGCTGGCAGCCGCGGCCGGTCGAGGAATCGATCCGTGAGGCGGCGCGGTTCTGGTCGGAGCTGAAGGTCGCCAGCGGCAAGAGCGCGACTCCGGGCTGAACGCCGCGCCGCCGCGCGTTCAACACGGCTGGCGCGGTCGCGGCGCGGCTAGCCTCGGGCGGCGTGACTGCCGAAAGGGTGAGCGTTGACCTCAGCGGGGCGCCCCAGACGATGCTGGCGACGTTGTACGCCAAGGCGCTGGACGCCGACTTCGAGACACCGATCCTCGGCGACGAGTATGCCAAGGAGATCGTCCGACGCATCGACTACGACTGGAAAAAGACCACCATCACGGCGCGCAGGGCACCGTCGGTCACCACCCGGTCCGCGCACTTCGATGCCTGGGTCCGCCAATTTCTTGCGGCGCACCCACGAGCCGTCGTGCTGCACTTGGGCTGCGGACTGGACAGCCGGTGTCTGCGGGTGCAGCCGGGCCCGGGCGTCGAGTGGTACGACGTCGACTACCCCGAAGTCGCCGCGCTGCGCGCGCAGCTCTACCCCGCGCGCGACCACTATCGGGTCATCGCCGCCTCCGTCACCGACCCGGCCTGGCTCCGGGACATTCCCGCGGACCGTCCCGCGCTGATGATCGGCGAGGGGCTGACCATGTACCTCACCGAGCAGGACGGCACCGCACTGCTGCGCCGCGTGGTCGATCACTTCGGCTCGGGTGAGCTGCAGTTCGACGCCTTCAACTCGCTCGGGATCAAGTCGCAGTGGCTCAACACCGTCGTGCGCCGTTCGGGATCCACGCTGTCGTGGGCGATCAACGGGCCTGACGACATCGTCGACGCGGTGCCGGGTGTACGGCTCCTGGCCTGGGAGCGGTGGTTCGAGTCGTACACATTCGCGCAACTCCCGCGCTCCACACGGGCGCTGGGAAAGGTCATGTCGCTGGTTGAGGCCGTCGCCAACATGGCGCAATACCACCGCTACGCGTTCGGGCCGCCCTGATCGGGAAGCCCCGAGACCCGGATGGCGTTGCAACGTCCATCGGCGTCTAGGAGGAAACCATGAGCCACCCCGAAATCAAAGAGCCAAGCGCTGGCCACCCGATCACCATCGAGCCGACGAAGGGGCGGGTACAGGTTCGCGTCAACGGCGAGCTGGTAGCCGACACGACGGCCGCCCTGGAATTACGGGAAGCCAGTTTGCCTGCGGTGCAGTACATTCCGATGAGTGACGTGGTGCAGGACCGGCTGACCCGCACGGACACCAGCACGTACTGCCCGTTCAAGGGCGAGGCCAGCTATTACAGCGTGACGGGTTCGCACGGCGACATCGTCGAGGACGTCATCTGGACGTACGAGCAGCCCTATCCCGCGGTCGCGGCGATCGCCGGCCACGTGGCCTTCTACCCGAACAAGGCCGAAATCAGCGTGTCGGCTTCCTAGTACGTCCACCCGGGAAGCGCGGCCTCGTGCGCCCGGGTGTCGCTGTACAGGCGCATCGAGACGATCAGTCCGTCGCGGGTGTCGAAGATGCAGACGAACGGGCTGTCGTACTCGACGCCGGCGGTGGTGGTGCCGGTGGCCTGCGCCTCGACGACCACGGTCTCTCCCTCGTTGACACAGCGCACCAGGTCGATGGTCAACTCGAGTTGCTGTTTGCGGCGCTCGATCGCCCGCCGGAACGTTTCTTTGTCACACTCGGAGCGCGTGAGCAGAGTCCAGTAGGTGAAGTCGTCGCTGAGCAGCGTGAAGCCCTCGTCGAGATCGCCGCCGTCGCTCGCACTCTGTAGAAACATCCAAGCCAGTTCGCCCTGCGGGTCATCGAACGGCGTCATCACATCGCAATATTGACTTGGCACATCGTTAACGGTCAATCGGAGATTTGGTTGGTGGAGAGCGCGCGCACGGTCACTTTCCCGGGGGCGGTCAGCTTCGGGCATACGTTGGCGCCGCTTCGGCGGGGGGCCGGGGACCCCTGTTTCCAGGCGTCCGGCGACGGCGCGATCTGGCGAACCAGCCTGCTGCCCACCGGACCCGTCACCGCCCGGATCAGCCGGGCCGCCGCCAACGCCGCGCACTGCGTCGCGTGGGGAAGCGGGGCGCCGGAGTTCGTGGAGGGGCTGCCCGCGCTGCTCGGCCTCGAGGACGACGCCTCGGATTTCGTGCCCCACCACCCGACCGTCGCCGCCGCGCAGCGCCGGGTGCCCCACCTTCGCCTGGGTCGCACCGGGTTGGTGCTCGAGGCGCTGATTCCCGCGATCATCGAGCAGCGGGTGCCGGGCGCCGACGCGTTTCGATCGTGGCGCCTGCTGGTGTCCAAGTACGGGTCGCCCGCCCCGGGACCGGCGCCGGCCAGGATGCGGGTGCCGCCGTCGGCCGAGTCGTGGCGCTACATCCCGTCGTGGGAGTTCCACCGCGCCAATGTCGACCCCGGACGTGCGCGGACGGTGGTGACGTGCGCGCAGCGGGCCAGCAGCCTGGAACGACTGGCATCCCGTCCGGCGGCGCAGGCCCGTGCGGCGCTGATGTCGTTGCCGGGCGTGGGCGAATGGACCGCCGCCGAGACGGCGCAACGGGCGTTCGGTGACGCCGACGCGCTGTCGGTGGGCGACTATCACATCCCGAAAATGATCGGCTGGACGTTGATCGGGCGCCCGGTCGACGACGCCGGCATGGTCGAACTGCTCGAACCCATGCGACCGCACCGCCACCGGGTGGTCCGGTTGCTCGAGGCCAGCGGTCTGGCATATGAGCCGCGGCGGGGCGCCCGGCTGCCGGTGCAGCACATCAGCAACCTCTAAACGTGGTCATCGCCTCGCCGGCCCCGGGTTTTCAGCAACGGCCATCGGGTAACCAACCCCGAAGACGTGACCGTGTGCGAAACGGAGGAAATCGATGACACAGTTCACCATCCCGGGACTCACCGACAAGCAGGGAGCCCGGCTGACCGAACTGCTGCAGAAACAACTGAGCACCTACAACGACCTCCACCTCACCCTCAAGCACGTGCACTGGAATGTGGTGGGGCCCAACTTCATTGGTGTGCACGAGATGATCGACCCGCAGGTGGATGCGGTCCGCGGTTTCGCCGACGACGTCGCCGAGCGGATCGCCGCCCTGGGCGGGTCACCGCAGGGCACACCGGGGGCCATCATCAAAGACCGCACCTGGGACGACTATTCGGTCGGCCGCGACACCGTCCAGGCCCACCTCGCGGCGCTCGACCTCGTCTACACCGGCGTCATCGAGGACATCCGCAAGTACATCGAGGAGACCGAGGAGCTCGACCCGGTCACGCAGGACCTGCTGATCGATCAGGCCGGGAACCTGGAGAAGTTCCAGTGGTTCGTGCGGGCGCACCTGGAGAGCGCGGGCGGGACGTTGACGCACGAGGGGTCGACCACCGAGAAGGACGCGGCGAGCACCGCTCGCAGCTCCTAGTCGGGTAACGCATTCTCCTGCGCGGCACCGTTTTTGGGCGCCAGGATGTTGATCCGGTCGCCCACCGAAAGCCGTAACCTGGCGTCGGCGTCGATGAGCCGTCGGTTGTGCAGCACCGACACGGGCAGGTGGTCGTTCGGGAATTCGAGGTCGCCCAGGAGCCGGCCGACGGCCATCGAATCTTCGGCCAGGGTGTGTTCGATGATGCAGTACCCGTCGAGCTCGCTGTGCGGGTCGTGGTCAGGCGTTGCCGGTTGCGTGTCCGCCGCCATGTCGGTGAAGGACGCGGCGACCGCGCGTAACACGTTCTGATTTGTCAGCCAGCCCTGGACAGATCGGGCCTCGGTGTCGATGACCGGCAGCCCGTCACGCCCGAATAGGACGAGCTGGCGCAACGCCTGGGCAAGGCTGTCGTTGGCGAACAGCGCCTGCGGTTCGCGTATCCGGGTGAGGGGGCCGAGCAAGGCGGTGAGGTCGCCACCGACGGTGCCGGTCGGACGGGTCAAATCCAGGGGGACGGCGAACCTGTGCATCGCGTCGGCTGCGGTGAGGTCGGCGAAGGCGTGGGTGGGTTTGGGCCGATCGATGTCAATGCCACGGCGCAGCAGCTTGGTGGTGTAGATGGTGCCGTAGGAGACCCCGCGGGACACTGTGGTCCCGACGGCCACGGCCAGCATGACCGGGAGGGTCAGGGTGAAATCTCCGGTCATCTCGACCGTGCTGGCCAGTGCGGTGAGCGGGGCTCTGGCTGCGGACGCGAACACGGCCCCCATGCCCACGATCGCGTACAGGGCCGGATGCCCGACGGCGGTGCCGATGGTGTGCTGAACGAACAACCCAAAAGCCATGCCGGAGGTGGCCCCCACAAAGAGAGAAGGAGCGAACACCCCGCCGGATCCGCCGATCCCGATGGTCAGACTGCAGGCCAGCATCTTGCCGGCGGCCAGGACCAGCAACAGCCATAGCGCATAGTGCCCGGCGAAGGCGGCATACATCACCGGATAGCCCACCCCATAGAGCTGTGGGACAGCTAGCAATAGCAGGCCGAGCACGATTCCGCCGACCGCTGGCCGCGCCCAATCCGGGCGGCTGCCCCAGACCCGGTCGCACAGATCCTCGGTCTTGTAGAGAACGTTCTTGAAGAGGATCCCGATGAGCCCGGCGATCGCCGCTAGGAGCGCCACCAACAGGTAATTGGCGATGTGGTCCAATTCGATCCCGGCGGGCAGCTCGGTGAGGAACGGCGCGGAGCCGAAGAACACGCGGGCGACCACGTCGGCAACCATCGACGAGAGCATGATCGTGAAGATTGCTTCGACGGACAGTTCCCGGAGGATCAGCTCCACGGCGAAGAACACCCCGGTGATGGGGGCGTTGAAGGTGGCGGAGATGCCGCCCGCGGCGCCACAGGCCACCAGCACGCGCAGCCGGTTCTCCGGCATTCGCACCCACTGACCGAAGCCGGACGCGAGCGCCGCGCCGATCTGCACGATCGGCCCCTCCCGGCCAACGGAGCCCCCGGTGCCGATGCACAGCGCGGAGGCCAGCGCTTTCACCACGGTCACCTGGGGGCGGATGCGGCCGCCGTTCTCGGCCACCGCGATCATGACTTCCGGGACTCCGTGGCCGCGAGCCTCTCGGGCGAACCGCGAGATCAGCGGTCCGTATAGCAATCCGCCGACGACGGGGATGACCACGAAGAAGCCGATCCCCAGCCAGGGCAGATGGTCGCTGCCCACCCAACCGTCCTGGCCGAACTCGTCGTGCCCCGTCGCCAGCCAGGTAAAGCCGAAGATCAGGTAGCGGAACGCCACCGCGCCAATCCCGGCGCCAAGGCCGACCATGATTGCCACGCAGAAGAGCCCGAGCCGGTTCGCGCGCAGCCAGCCGGCGAATTGACCCACGGCGCGGGAGACGGGCCGGGTGGTCCGGATGGGAGCGGCGGCCGTCGGTTTTTGCCCCATCAGCGCATCCTTCCCCCGACGGCCCCGCTTTGCTCGTCGACCGTCCAAACGATTGTGCGGGACCGCCGACCCTTTCCCAGAGCAAATATTGCCCTACTCAACCATCGCCCGAGCAGGCAGGAGCCGGGGAATAACTGGACTGCAGTCCGGTTATACCAAACGTTCACATTTACGGAGGTCACATGCCCGCCATCACCGCCAACACGCTGACATTGCCACGGATCGGCGCCGCCGTCCCGGCCGAGACCGAGCGGCCGGTCCGATCGATCACCACCGGCCCGCGCGGCTACGAGGGGGAGGGCTTCCCCGTCGTCCGGGCCTTCGCGGGGGTCAGCGCCGCCGCGCTGGACCCCTTCGTGCACATGGACCAGATGGGTGAGGTCGAGTACCAACCCGGTGAGCCGAGGGGCACCGACTGGCACCCACACCGCGGGTTCGAGACGGTCACCTACATGATCGACGGCAAGTTCGCCCACCAGGACTCCCACGGGGGCGGCGGCCTGATCACCGACGGTGCCACGCAGTGGATGACCGCCGGTTCGGGGATCCTGCACATCGAGACGCCGCCCGCGGAACTGGTCGACAGCGGCGGCCTGTTCCACGGCATCCAGCTGTGGGTGAACCTGCCGAAGCGGGACAAGTTCGCGCCCCCGCGCTATCAGGCCATCGAAGGGGGCGACGCGAAGCTGATCGCCTCCGACGACGGCGGGGCGCTGGTGCGCATCATCGCGGGCGAGGTCGACGGTCATCGGGGGCCCGGGATCACCCACACGCCGATCACGCTCGCGCACACGACAATCGAAAACGGCGCTCGGCTGAACCTGCCGTGGCGGCGCGACTTCAACGCCCTCGTCTACGTGCTGTCCGGCAGCGGATACGTCGGTCCGGTCGCTCATCCGATTCGGCAGGGCCAACTGGCCGTGCTCGGCCCCGGGGATCGGATCACCGTGGGCGCCGACCAGGCGCAGGAATCGTCGCGCACTAGCGCCATGGATGTGCTGCTGCTGGGCGGCCAACCCATTCGCGAACCGGTATTCCACTACGGGCCATTCGTGATGAACTCGAGGGCGGAATTGGTCGAGGCGGTGCAGGACTACCAGGCTGGAAAGTTCGGCAGCATTCCGCCAAACGCGCTAATGCCACACCATGGCAATGGCACACTTTAACGATGTCTTCAGGGGTGAGCCGCAGGCCTGGACGCCCCCCAGCCGCAAAGGCCGATGAGACGCGACAGCGGATCATGCAGGCGGCCCGCCTTGTGTTCAGCGAGCGGGGATACGACGGGGCGACGTTCCAGGCCATCGCGGCCCGCGCCGACCTTACCCGGCCGGCGATCAACCACTACTTCTCCAGCAAGCGCGTCCTGTATCGGGAGTTGTTGGAGCAAACCAACGAAGCCATCATCGGAAGCGGGATCAGACAGGCCGAGCGGGAGACCACACTGGTGGGGCAACTGACCGCATTCATATCCGCGGCGGCCCGCGCCAATTCCGAGAATCCCGCCGGGTCGGCGTTGATTATCTCCGGGGTGCTCGAGTCGCAGCGGCACCCGGAATGGAAAACAGCCGAAAACGACTCCGTGCGGATCTGCCGCGAATTCCTCGTTCGCGTCGTCAACGACGGATTGGAGCGCGGCGAGGTCCCCGCCGACGTCGACGTGCCGGCGTTGATCGAGGCACTGCTCGTGCTGATGTGCGGGGTGGGTTTGTACGCGGGCTTCGTTCAAGGTCCCGAAGCCCTGCTGTCCATCACCGGAATGATTCGGCGGCTGCTCGAGGGAGCGTTCCGGCGGTCCAACGCCTAGACCCGCGCCGGCAGTGAAGTTGCGCACAAAGCGTATAGGCTAACTAACTTATCCCGGTAAGATCGTCAGGTCATGACTGATCTGGACGAGTCGTTACCGCCTTCCCTGAGATCCGCCGGCGACAGCTGGGCCATCACCGAACTCGTCGGTGCCACCGCGCTGGGCGTCGCGGCGGCGCGCGCGGCGGAAACCGCGGGGAACGATCCGCTCATCCGCGACGAGTTCGCGCGCATCCTCGTGTCGTCGGCCGGCCCGGCCTGGGAACGGCTCGCCGACCCCGAGCTGGCCTGGCTCGACGGCGACGAGCCCGGCCGGCGCGCGCACCGGATCGGCATCGACTACCAGGCCGTGCGGACGCACTTCTTCGACGAGTACTTCGCCGACGCCGCGATGGCCGGAATCCGGCAAGTGGTCATCCTGGCCGCGGGACTGGACTCGCGGGCGTACCGCCTCGACTGGCCGCACGGCACCGCGGTTTACGAGATCGACCAGCCCAAGGTGCTCGATTACAAAACCGGAGTGCTGCAGCGCCACGGCGCCACCCCCACCGCCAGCCGCCGCCCGGTCCCCGTCGACCTGCGTGACGATTGGCCGGCGGCATTGGCCGCGGCGGGGTTCGACCGCACCCAACCGACGGCCTGGCTGGCCGAGGGCTTGCTCCCGTACCTGCCGAGCGACGCGCAAGACCGCCTCTTCGAAATGTTCACCGCCCTGAGCGCCCCGGGAAGCCAGGTCGCCATCGAGGCGTTCGGCATGAACAAGCGGAGCAACTCGCGGCGCTGGCTGCGGATGCGCGAACGGCTGGGCCTGGACGTCAACGTCCAGGCGCTGACCTATGACGAGCCGGACCGTTCGGACGCGGCCCAGTGGCTGACCGACCACGGCTGGCAGGTGCGGGCCGTGGACAACCGCGAGGAGATGGCCCGGCTGGGCCGCCCGGTACCCGAAGACCTGGTCGACGACGCGGTGCGCAGCATCCTGCTGCGGGCCCGTCTCGGCGACCCGACCGCCTGACCTACGCCAAGGACCCGAGGAGCAACCCGATGAGTTCACTGCGCACCCACGACGACACCTGGGACATCAAAACCAGCGTCGGCAGCACGGCGGTCATGGTGGCCGCCGCGCGCGCCATCGAAACCGAGCAGCCCGATCCGCTGATCCGCGACCCCTATGCCCGGCTGCTGGTCAACAACGCCGGTGCCGCGGTCTTGTGGGAGGCGATGCTGGACCCGGAGGTCGTTGCCAAGATCGAGGCCATCGACGAAGAATCCGCCGCCCGCATCCGGCACATGCGCGGTTACCAGGCGGTGCGGACCCACTTCTTCGACTCTTACTTCGCCGACGCCGTGGCCGCCGGAATCCGGCAGGTGGTGATCCTCGCGTCGGGGCTGGACTCCCGGGCCTACCGGCTGGATTGGCCGGCCGGCACCGTCGTCTACGAGATCGACCAGCCGCAGGTGCTGGCGTACAAATCGGCCACGCTGGCCGAAAGCGGCGCCACCCCGTCCGCCGATCGCCGCGAGGTTGCCATCGACCTGCGGGAGGACTGGCCCGCCGCGCTGCGTGCCGCCGGCTTCGACCCGACCCGGCCGACGGCCTGGCTCGCCGAGGGACTGCTGATGTATCTGCCCGCCGAGGCCCAGGACAAGCTGTTCACCCAAATCGGCGAGCTGAGCCCGGCCGGCAGCCGCGTCTCGGCCGAGACGGCACCCATGCACGCCGAGGAGCGACGCCAGCAGATGCGGGAAAGGTTCAGGAAGGTCGCCGACGAGTTGGGCCTGGAGGAGACCGTCGACGTCGGCGAGCTGATGTACCGCGACGAGCACCGTGCGGACCTCACCGAGTGGCTCAACGAGCACGGCTGGCGCGCCACCGCGCAGAATTCGATCGACGAGATGCACCGCCTGAACCGCAGGGTGCAAAGCGCGGAGGTGGACAACGACAAGGACGCCTTCTCCGACTTCGTCGTCGCCGAGCGGCTTTAATGCCGCGCTCGCTGGACGACTCCTGGGACATCGCCACCAGCGTCGGCGCGACCGCGGTGATGGTCGCCCTGGCCCGTGCCGCAGAGACCGCCAGCGACGAGCCGCTCATCCGTGACCAGTTCGCCGAGCCGCTGGTCTCCACGCCCGAGCTGGCGGGAGTTCGCGAGCAGGTGGCCGCGTGGTGGGCCGGGGACCCGGACGACCCGGAAGACGAAGACTTCTCGGTCCGGTCTCAGAACATGATCGACTCGCAGGCGGTGCGGACCCGCTTCTTCGATGCGTATTTCGCCGCCGCCGCACAGGCCGGCATTCGGCAGGTGGTGCTCCTCGCCGCCGGTCTCGATTCGCGCGCCTACCGGTTGGATTGGCCGGCCGGCACCGTCGTCTACGAGATCGATCTGCCCAAGGTGCTGGAATACAAGACCGAGACGCTCGCCAAGTACGGTGCGACGCCGCTCGCCGACCGGCGGCCCGTCCCCGTCGACTTGCGCCACGACTGGCCACGAGCATTGCGAGACAAGGGTTTTGACGCGGGTCAGCCGACCGCGTGGCTGGCCGAAGGGCTGCTGCCGTTCCTGCCGGTGGCGGCGCAGGAAGCCCTGTTCGTCGCTATCGACGGGCTGAGCGCATCGGGCAGCCAGGTCTCGGTCGAAGACTTCGGCATCGACCCGGAGAGGCGCCGGGAAGCGGAGGCGAGGTTTGCCGAATTGCGCGCCAAGCGCGAAGCGCGCGGCCAAGACACCTCTTTCAATCCTTTCGACTTGTGGTTCGAGGACGGGGAGAGGCCCGACTGTGCGGACTGGTTCACCGCGCACGGCTGGATCACCGGGGTGGTCGACGGGCACGAAGAGGCGCTCCGGCTGGGACGGCCGCCGCAGCCCGATGGCCGGCCGTTTGTGATCACCTATGTGACCGCCACCAAACCCTGACCGGCCGCAGCCAGATCCTTTCTAACTGCTCTCCCAACCGGATGGTTAGGATCGCGGTTATCACCCATGAGCGCTTGTGCGACGAGCAGCGGGCGCGCCCGGGATGACCGAAGCAGGGGAAGGACGACGATGACCACCGAATCGGTTACACCCAAGACATCCGCCACCAACGGCGCGCCGACCGCTCAGCAGGTAGACGTTCCCGCAACGGTGGCACGGCTCCGCAAGACGTTCGCGACGGGGCGCACCCGCGACATCGAGTGGCGCAAGCGGCAGCTGCTGCAGCTGGCGAAGCTGATGGAAGAGAACGAGGCGGCCATCGCGGACGCTCTCGCCAAGGACCTGGACCGCAGCCCGTTCGAGGCGTTCATCGCCGACATCGCGACCACCGCCGGCGAGGCGAAGTTTGCGGCCAAGCGAGTGCGCAGGTGGACGCGGCGCCGCTACCAGCTGCTCGAGATGCCGCAGCTGCCCGGCCGTGGCTGGATCGAATACGAACCCTACGGCACCGTGCTGATCATCGGCGCGTGGAATTACCCGTTCTACCTGACCCTGGGGCCCGCCGTCGGCGCGATCGCCGCCGGCAACGCCGTCATCCTCAAGCCCTCGGAGATCGCCGAGGCGTCCGCGCACCTGATGGCCGAACTGGTGCCCAGGTACCTCGACAACGATGCGATCGCCGTGGTCGAGGGCGACGGGTCGGTCAGCCAGGAGCTGATCGCGCAGGGCCTCGACCGACTGCTGTTCACCGGCGGCACCGAGATCGGCCGCAAGGTGTACGAGGGGGCCGCACCCCACCTGACCCCGTGCACGCTCGAACTCGGCGGCAAGAGCCCGGTGATCGTGGCGGCCGACGCCGACGTCGATGTCGCCGCCAAGCGGATCGCGTGGATGAAGCTGCTGAACGCGGGCCAGACCTGCGTCGCGCCCGACTATGTGTTGGCGGACGCCAAGATCAGCGACGAGCTGGTGAGCAAGATCGGTGCCGCCATCGCGAAGTTCACGGCGGACAAACCCAACGGGATGCGGATCGTCAATCAACGTCAATTCGACCGGATCAGCGGCTACCTCGCCAGCGGGGACGGCAAGGTCGCGGTCGGCGGGGCCTGTGATGCCTCGAGTCTGCGCATCCAGCCCGCCGTGGTGGTCGACCCCGACCCGAACGGCCCGCTGATGCAGAACGAGATCTTCGGGCCGGTGCTGCCGGTGGTGACCGTCCAATCCCTCGACGAGGCAATACGTTTCATCAACGCGCGGCCAAAGCCGCTGTCCGCCTACCTGTTCACCAAGACCCGGGAGACCCGCGAGCGGGTAATCAAGGAAGTGCCGGCCGGCGGCATGCTGGTCAACCACCTGGCCTTCCAGGTGTCGACGGCCAAGTTGCCGTTCGGTGGGGTCGGGGCGTCGGGTATGGGCGCCTATCACGGCCGGTACGGTTTCGAGGAGTTCAGTCACCGCAAGTCGGTGCTGACCAAGCCGACCCGGCCCGACCTGTCGAGCTTCATCTACCCGCCGTACACCGAGCGTGCCATGAAGATGGCCCGCAGGATGTTCTGACACTGCTCCAAATCGCTTGCTAGACGCTCGTTTTCATCGTAGAGAGGAACCTGATGCCCGGAGTGCAGGATCGCGTCATCGTCGTCACCGGAGCCGGTGGGGGATTGGGCCGTGAATACGCCCTGACCCTTGCCCGGGAGGGCGCCAGCGTCATCGTGAACGACCTCGGCGGTGCGCGCGACGGTACGGGCGCCGGCCACAACATGGCCGACGAGGTGGTCAAGGAGATCCGGGACGCGGGTGGGCGCGCGGCCGCCAACTATGACAGCGTCGCGGACCCCGACGGCGCGGCCAACATCATCAAGACGGCGCTCGACGAGTTCGGCGCCATCCACGGTGTGGTGAGCAACGCCGGCATCCTGCGCGACGGCACGTTCCACAAGATGACCTACGACAACTGGGACGCCGTGCTCAAGGTCCACCTCTACGGCGGGTACAACGTGCTGCGCGCCGCGTGGCCGCATTTCCGGGAGCAGAGCTACGGCCGGGTCGTCGTCGCCACCTCCACCAGCGGCCTGTTCGGCAACTTCGGTCAGACCAACTACGGCGCGGCCAAGCTCGGCCTGGTCGGCATGATCAACACGCTGGCCCAGGAGGGCGCGAAGTACAACATTCACGCCAACGCCGTCGCGCCGATCGCGGCCACCCGAATGACCGAGGACATCCTGCCCAAGGAGGTGCTCGAGAAGCTGACGCCCGAGTACGTCGCGCCGGTGGTGGCCTACCTGTGCACCGAGGAAAACCCCAACTCCGCTTCGGTTTTCGTCGTCGGCGGAGGCAAGGTGCAGCGGGTGGCTCTGTTCCAGAACGAGGGCGCCAACTTCGACAAGCCGCCGTCAGTCGAGGACGTCGCCGCGCACTGGTCGGAGATCGACGACCTGTCGGCGGCCAAGCAGGCGAACTTCAAGCTGGGTTAGACCAGCAGTTGGTCACGCAGGCGGTCGATGTCCGCCTGCGTGACGCCTGCATCGAGCAGGTAGGCGTTCAGCGAGCCGAACCGTGCGTCTATCGTCTCGCGCGCGGCAGCCAGGTATTCCGGACGCACGCCAAGCACACCGTCAGCCAGCCGCGCCTTGGTGAACGTGACCACCTCCGGCGTCAATTCGACGTCGGAGCGATGCTGAATCATCTCGTAGATGTGTTCGCGCAGTTGGGGCACCGCGGCGTTGCTGCGCAGGTAATCGGCGACGATGGTGTCGTGGTCGATGCCGATCGTCTCCAACACGGTGGCGATCACAAAACCGGTGCGATCCTTACCCGCGAAGCAGTGGGTGAGCACTGGACGCCCCGCCGCCAGCAACGAAAAGACATGCCGCACAGCGCGTTGCGCCCCGTTGCGGGTGGGAAATTGGCGGTACTCGTCGGTCATGTGGCGGACGGCGGCCTCGTTGACCTCTTCGTCCGACTGGTCGGGATCGCCCTGGAACAGCCGTCGAAACGCCGTTTCGTGCGGCGCGTCATCGTCGTCTGGCTCCTCGTCGCCGAGATCGGGGAAGGGCAGCAGATGGATTTCGACGCCGTCGGGAACCAGTCCCGGGCCGCGCCGGGCGACCTCGCGCGCGGCACGCAGATCGGCGACGTCGGTAATCCCTAACTGGCGCAGCGTGTCCCGTCCCTCGTCATCGAGGCGGCTGAGCTCACCGGAACGGAACAGCCGTCCGGGTTTCAACCCGCCGGCGCTGTCGGCGACGTCGCGAAAGTTCCACGCGCCGGACAGCTCTCGCAGCGTGTCAGTCATGCGAGGTGACCGCCGCGGCGAGCGGAGATTTCTCCCGGCCGAGTTCGGCGCGTGCGATGGTCCGCATGTGCACCTCGTCGGGGCCGTCGAAGAGGCGCATGGCCCGGTGCCAGCCGTACGACCGGGCCAGCACCGTGTCCTCGCTGACCCCGGCGGCGCCGTGCACCTGGATCGCGCGGTCGATCACGTCGCAGGCCACCTGCGGCGCCACCGCCTTGATCTGCGAGACGAGCGTGTGGGCGGCCTTGTTGCCGTGCTGGTCGATGGTCCACGCCGCCTTATGGCACAGCAGGCGGGCCTGGTCGATCTCGTTGCGCGACTTAGCGATTGCCTCCCGAACCACGCCCTGCTCGGCCAGCGGGCGGCCGAATGCCACCCGCTTGCTGGCGCGGTCCACCATCAGGGCCAGCGCGCGTTCGGCGCCACCGAGTGCGCGCATGCAGTGGTGGATGCGGCCCGGTCCCAGCCGGGCCTGGGCGATCGCGAAGCCGCCGCCCTCCTCGCCGAGCAGGTTGGTGACCGGCACCCGGACATTGTCGTAGATGATCTCGCAGTGCCCGGGCTGGTCCTGGTAACCGAAGACGGTGGTCGAGCGGACCACGGTCACGCCGGGGGTGTCGATGGGCACCAGCACCATCGACTGTTGCTGATGGCTGGCCGCCTCGGGGTTGGTGCGCCCCATCACGATCAGGATCTTGCAGCGCGGGTCCGACGCGCCGGACGTCCACCACTTGCGCCCGTTGATCACGTAGTCGCCGCCGTCGCGGAGGATGGAAGTCTCGATGTTGCGGGCGTCGCTGCTGGCGACCGCGGGCTCGGTCATCGAGAAGGCGCTGCGGATTTCGCCGGCCAGCAACGGCTCAAGCCACTGCTTGCGCTGTTCCTCGGTGGCGAACAGGTGCAGGGTCTCCATGTTGCCGGTGTCCGGTGCCGCGCAGTTGAGCGCCTCCGGCGCGATCTCCAGGCTCCAGCCGGTGAGCTCGGCCAGCGGCGCGTATTCGAGGTTGGTCAGGCCCGACTCGGCGGGCAGGAACAGGTTCCAGAGCCCGGCCGCTTTGGCCTTGGTCTTGAGTTCCTCGATGATCGGCGGGACGGTGTGATCGTTCGGGCCGGCCTCGTGCCGGTACTTGTCGTAGTCGGCCTCGGCCGGGAAGACGTACTCGGTCATGAAGTCGGACAGGCGCTTGTGGTAGTCGTTGGCTTTGTCCGACATCGCGAAGTCCATGCCGCCACGATAGGACACGTGTGGGGTGGCCCCATATGGCGAGTGCTTTGGTTCACCCGCGCGACACTGAAACCTCGCACACGGCACGCCGCGACGGGTGTGCGTGGTTGCGGTCTCACGGTAGGGCGAGTGGTCGCGGGTCCGCGAGACATAACCCATTGCGTTCGGCTGCGGCGTGTCGTCGCAGACGTTTATGTGTCGCGATTGCCGTCGAGCACCATGGACGCCATGACCGAGTCCCGTCCGC
>NZ_LZJJ01000321.1:0-11691 GCF_001667625.1 Mycobacterium sp. E1715 | reverse complement strand
GCGCACCAGCGCGGCCACCTACCCGTGCGACGTGTTGATCTTCGCGACCGGCTTCGACGCGCTGACCGGCGCGCTGACCCGCATCGACCCCGAGGGCCCGGGCGGAGTGCGGCTGAGCGACGTGTGGGCCGACGGGCCGCTGACGTTCCTCGGCCTGATGGTGCCCGGGCTGCCGAACATGTTCACCATCAGCGCGCCGGTCAGCGCGTCGAAGCCGGTCGCGAAGATCAACACGTCGCACGGGTAGGTGGCCGCGCTGGTGCGCACCCCGCCGGTGGTGATCGTGTCGATGGGCTCGCGGCGCAGGTTCACCAGCCGGACGTTGTCGCGGTTGAACGTCTCGTAGTAGCCGCCGTCGGTGCAGATGCGCTTCGTCCCGATCGGATGGTCGACCGGGATCAGATCGGCGGCCACGGTGGGGTCGGCGACGATCTCACGGATGCGCTGTTCGGCGAACTCACGGGCGATGTCGTTGGCCGCGAGGTCGGAGTTCTGGTCGGGGAAGGTCTTGGCGAACAGCACGCCGCCCTCGCGCCAGCGCCGCCACAGCGCCTCGGTGCGTTCCCGCGGTTCGGTGTCCACCGCCTTCTTGTGGTACGTGCCGTGGGGCGTGCCCGCGGCCGCGTACGCCGAGGCGCGGCGGCGCTCGGGATATTCCTCGCGGATCCGGCGCTGCTCCTCCGGCGTCCAGGGGCGGTTGGGCATCGGGATGCTGTAGTTTGCCGATCGCTGGAACACCACCAGGCGGTCGGCCTGTGCCGCAACGATCGGAACCGCTTGAATGCCTGAGGATCCCGTGCCGATCAGACCGACCCGCTTGCCGCGCAGGTCCGGGTCGTCGCGCGGCCACGCGGCGGTGAAGTACACCTCGCCCGCGAAGTCGTCGATGCCGGGGATGTCGGGGCGGTTGACAGCCGAAAGGCAACCCGTCGCGCAGATCAGGAATTGCGCGGCGTGGGTCCGGCCGTCTCTGGTGCGGACCCGCCATCGCCCTTGCTCGAACGCGGCGCCGACGACGTCGACCTCGAATCGGTAGTGGCGGCGCAAGCCGAACCGGTCCGCGACGTGGCGCAGGTAGCCGAGGATCTCCGGTTGGGCGGCGAAGCGTTCGCTCCACGTCCAGCTCCGCTGCAACTCCTCATCGAAAGAGTAGGAGTAGTCGACACTTTCGACGTCACAGCGGGCGCCCGGGTACCGGTTCCAGTACCAGGTGCCGCCGACGTCCGGGGCGGCCTCGAGGCCGAGCACCGAGAGCCCCGCCGACGCGGCCCGGTGCACGGCGTACAGCCCGGCGAAGCCCGCGCCGATCACGATCACGTCGGCTTCGGTCATGCCGACTCACAAAGGGTGGGCTGCAGGAGGGCCCGCAGGTCGCCATAGACCAGGTCGCGGGCCGACGCCGCGGGCGGGAAGGACGGAATGGTCAGGAAACCATGGAACAGGTCCGGGAAATCGCGGTGCACCACGCGCACCCCCGCGCCGCGCAATCGACGCGCGTAGTCGCAGCCCTCGCTGTGCAGGGGATCGAGACCGGCGGTGACGATCACCGCGGGCGGCAGACCGGCGTGAGAGCCCGCACGCGCCGGGGCTACCAGGTCGGGCGGATCCAAAAGCGTTTCGCCGCAGAGATATTGGCTCCAATACCACCGCATGGCGGCGGAGGTCAGGAAGTAGCCGGTGGCGCAGCGCAGGTAGCTCTCGGTGTCGAAAGACGGGTCGATGACCGGATATAGCAGGGCTTGCGCGGCCGGCCCCTCGATCCCCCTGTCCCGGCACAGGACCGCGGTGACGGCCGCGAGGTTGCCGCCCGCGCTGTCACCGGCGACCGCGGTCCGCGCCGGGTCGATGCCGAGATCGGGCGCGTGGTCGACGACCCAGCGGAACGCCGCGAAGGCGTCCAGCGCGGCCGCGGGGGCCGGGTGCTCGGGCGCGAGGCGGTAGCCCACCGAGACGACGACGGCCTGGGTGCCGCGGGCCAGGGCGCGGCAGAAACCGTCGTGGGATTCGATGTCGCACAGGACGAATCCGCCGCCGTGGTAGAACACGATCGCGGCCCGGTTGTCCCGGGCGTCGCCGTGCGGGTGATAGATCCGCACGGGGATGTCGCCGGCGGGCCCCGGGATCGACCGGTCCTCGGTGCAGCGGACGTCGTCGATGTTGTTGACGGGCTGGCGCCGCTGGGCGACGGAGATGCGGGCCTGCTCGGCGGTCAGCGTCTCGACGGGCGGGAATCCGGCGTTCAACTCGCGCAGCATCGCCGGGACGACATCAAAAGGGTCGTCCATGTGACGCCTCCGCGCGCATCGGTGGGCCGCTCATGCCGGCCGGTACTTCAACAGGGTGATTCCGTCTTCGGGCAGATCGTAGAACACCGGCTCGACCCGCATGCCGATATGGACGTCACCGGGTTCGACGTCGACCAACTCGGTGCTGAACTTCGGTCCGGCGTCCCACTGCACGACCGCGGGCAGCTGCGGAACCGCGTCCGCCCAGGGCGGCCCGGTCGGCCGCCGGGCGATCGTGAACGTGTACAGCGTTCCGGCGCCGTCGATTTCGCGCCATTCCAGGTCGTCGGCCAACGTTCCCGGGGTGAGCGTGCGCGGATAGAACACGTAGCGCCCGAGCGAGGGCGAATACTGCACCAAGATGCGATGCCGGGTCAGTCCGTCCCAGAAGGGCCACGACACCGGTGTCGGCTCGGGTACGGGGATGCCCACGGTCAGTCCCCCCGCATCAGCAGCGCGACCTGCTCGCTCATGATGCCGCCGTTGCCGGTGACGAAGGCGGCATGGCAATCGGGCACCTGCGCCTCACCGGCCCGGCCCATGATCTGCCGCGCGCCGTCGACGACATGGTGCATGCCGCCGGCCATCCCGGCCTGCCCGAAGGACAGTTGCCCCCCGGCGGTGTTGAGCGGAAAGTCACCGCGGTAGGTCAGGTCGTGGCCGGCGATCCAGGACATTCCGCGGCCCTTGTCACAGAAGCCGGCGTCTTCGAGGCTCATCAGCACGGTGATGGTGTAGCAGTCGTAGATCGACGCCATGTCCACCTCGGAGCGGGTCAGGCCGGCCATCGCGAACGCCCGGTCGGCGGCGCGGGCGATCGGGGTGTGCAGCAGATCCTCGGCGTAGGTGGGGGTCTTGAAGGCGATGTGTTCGCCGAATCCCTTGATCCACACCGGGCGGTGGCGGCCGCGCCGGGCGAGGTCGGCGTTGGCGATCAGGACACCCGCTCCCCCGTGCACCCGCATCACGGTCTCCAGCATGTGGATGGGGTCGGCGATCATCGGGCTGGCGAGGACGTCGTCCGCCGTGATCGGGACGCCGTGGAAGACCGCGCCGGGGTGGGCGCACGCGTTGGCGCGTTGATCGACGGCGATTTTGGCGACCGCCGCGGGGTCGTAGCCGAACTCGGCCGCGTAGCGCTGGGCGATCTGCGCGTAGGGCGCGTTCTGGCCGACGTTGCCGTACGGGATCTCGAATTCCGCCTGCGGCGACCCGTAGTTGTTCGAGGACGCCCCATACCAACTCGGCGTCGGGGGCGGGCGTTTGTCGGACTGCGGCTGCGACGCCGAACCGGGAACCACGGCCAGCACCGCGTCACAGATGCCGAGTTCCACGGCGACCGCGGCCCGCCAGATCATGCCCGCGGCGGTGGCCCCGCCGAGGTCGACGCGCTCGCCGAAATCCAATGCCAGGCCCAGGTATTCGCACAGTGTGGCGGGTGCGAACATCGTCGACTCGGCGACGCCGTGGGTCAGCAGGCCATTGACGCAGGCGGCGTCGATGCCCGCGTCCTCGATCACCAGCTTGGCCAGCAGCGCGTACTGGTCGAGGGTGAACATCGGCGGGCGGGTTGGCTTCCGTTCCGCCGGCAGCTCGGCGATGCCGACGATCGCCGCCTCGCCGCGCAGGCCGGTCACGACGGCGTTCCGCGTCGGGGCAGCTCGACCGTCGCCGATCCGGGCATCAGCACGGTCTCGCCGCGGCGGCCGGCGATGTCGAGGTCAACCAGCCCGGCGCCCGCCCCGGAGAGGCGTTTGCCGGTGACGGTGCCGCCGAAGCTCAGGGGCTGGCCGGGATGGGCGACCGCCCGGTTCTGGACGGAGAAGGACATCAGGCGGCCGCGGCCGCCGATCCAGTCCCCGATGGCCCGGCCGAGCAGCGCGGCCTGCAGCGGACCATGGACCAGCACGTCGTCGTAGCCTTCGACCGTGCGCGCCCAGTCCTTGTCGTAGTGGATGCGGTGGCCGTTGTAGGTGGCGGCACTGAAGAAGAACAGCTGCGTTTCGTCGACGGTCACGGTGAGGTCGGGCATCCGGTCGCCCACCTGGACGTCCTCGTAAAACACTTGGTCGGTCACGACGCTCCTAGGGACGGGCGATCATCGATGTGGACGCCTCGGCGAGCAGGTCTTGATGCTGGTTGCGGTACACCGTGTTCCAGGTGACCAGAACGAATCTGCCGGAGCGGCCCTGCTTTTCGACGATCGACGAGATGGTGCGTACCATTTCGACGTCGTCGCGGTGATAGGCCGGCAGGTGGAAGGTGAAGCTTTCGCCGCCCGCCATCCGCTTGGGCGCGCGGGGAAACGCGAGGCTGCCGGAGACAGCGCCGGACGAACCGTCGGGCCGCAGGGCCTCGAGGTGGGTGACTCCCAGCACGGCGTACTGCAGGAAGAGCGGGGGGCAGACGACGTCGCGAAAGCCGTGCGCCCTCGCGTAATCCGCGTCGAACCACAACGGGTTATGGTCGCCGACCGCCGCCGCCCAGCGTTGCCAGTCGCGCCGGTTCACCTCGCCCGTCGCGGACGCGGCGACGGTGCCCACGCGCGCGGCCGATTCGGCGTCGATCAAGCTGTCCTCGCTCACCGGCCCTCCTCCGAGTCCAACGTCTCCTCCAGCCACGATGCGGCGACGTCCGGCCCGCCACCCCACGTGGAGCCCACACGGGCCCGCTCGGTCCACAGGTGCAGATCGGTCTCGGTGACATAGCCCATGCCGCCGTGCAATTGGTGGGCGTCCAACGTGATCAGCCTCGCCGCGGTCGCGGCGTGCAGGCGCGCGATCGCGGTCTCGCGGGTCGCCACTCGGCCGCGCCCGATCCAGAACACCGCCGCGTGCGCGGCCAACCGGGCCGCCGCCAGCGCGATGTGCATGTCGGCAACCAGGTGCTGAGCAGCCTGGAAAGACGCTATGGGCCGGCCGAATTGGTGGCGCAGCTTGGTGTAGTCGACGGTGCGGTCGATGACGGCCTGCCCGACGCCCACCAGGTCGAGCGATCCCAACGCCACCGCCGTGTTCGCCACGCGGCGCAGTGCCGGCTCGGTGACGTCACCGATCAGCGCGTCGCAGGTGAGCGCGACGTCGTCGAAGCGCAGGGTGAACGCCCGATGCCCGCCCGCCACCGCAAGCGGTTCCACGGTCACACCGGGCGTCGCGGCGCGCACGACGAAGGCCAGCGTGCGACCCTGCGCCGCAGCCGAAGTCACGACGACGTCGGCGACGTCGGCGTCGGCGACGTAGTCCGCGGTGCCGTTCAGCCGCCATTGTCCCGACACTTGGTCGGCGCGGATCGCCCCCGGCACCACGGCGGCGTCGCGGGAGCTCCACAGGGCCGTCGTGCCGCGGGTCGTGCCGCGTGCCAGTGCGGGCAGCCAGGCGGCCTTGGCGTCCGGGGAGCCGAGCTGGTCGATCGCGAGCGCGGATTGGATGCTGCTGTGGATCGTCGTCGGGCACAGGGCGCGCCCGGCCTCGACGTAGAAAACCGCGAGATCGTCCAATGAGCCGCCGGAGCCGCCGTGCTCCTCGGCGATGGCCAGCCCGAGAACACCGGCGCCCGTCAACGCCTGCCACAGCCCCGGGGTGCGGCGGTCCGCGTCCGGTTCGGTCAGCGCGCGCACCAACGGGATCGGGCTCTCGGCGGCCAGCAGGGCGCGCAGCGACGCGGCGAACTCGCGTTGCTCGGCGGTGGGTATCGCTCTCATCCGTCAGCGCCCGTAGCTGGGCATCTTGTGCCCGCGCTGGGCGATGATGTCGCGGAGCACCTCGTTGGTGCCGCCGCCGAAACGCATCAGCGGCGCGGCCCGGTACAGCCGCTCGAACTTGCCGGCCAGCGGCGCCCGCTCGCTGCGGTGCGCCAGTAGACCGTCCGGGCCGAGCACGTCGAGCGCGAGCACCGCGATGCGCTGGCGCAGTTCGCTGGTGAAAACCTTCTCGACGCTGACCTCCACCGACGGGATCACGCCGCTGTCGAGGATGGACGCGGCCTCGTAGCCCATCAGGGTGGCCACCGCGACGTCGGCCTCCGCTTGTGCCAGGCGGCGCCGCAGCGCTGGGCTGTCGCAGGGCACCGAGCCGTCCCGGCGTGGTGCCCGCGCGAGCTCACCCAGCTCCTCGACGGCGCGACGCAGGTCGCCCGCGTTGGTCAGCGCGCCGCGTTCGAGGTCGAGCGCCCCCGTGATGTATGTCCAGCCGCGGTTGACCTCGCCCACCAGGTTGGTGACCGGCACGCGCACGTCGCGGAAGTGGACCTCGTTGGTGCGATAACCCGACCACGCGTACAGCGGGCGGATCGCCACGCCGGGACTGTCGATCGGCACGATGACGACCGAGATGCCGCGGTGGCGAACACCGTTGGGGTCGGTGCGGACGCAGAGCCACTCGTGGGTCGCGCGCTGTGCGCCGCTGTTCCAGATCTTCGTGCCGTTGATCACCCAATCGTCGCCGTCGCGGACCGCACTGGTGCGCAGGCTGGCCAGGTCGGTGCCGGCGTCGGGCTCGGAATACCCCACGGCACAGATCATTTCGCCCTTGGCGATCAGCGGCAGCCATTCGGACTTGTTCTGTTCGGTACCGTGCCGCATGATCATCGGCGCCACGGATGTGACCGTCAGGTCGGGCCCCGGCACGCCCCAGTACTCGAATTCGCTCATCAGCAGATGCAGGTGGATGGCGCCGAGACCGAGGCCGCCGTATTCACGCGGCCAGTTCACTCCGAACCAGCCCTTGGCTCCGATCTTGCGACGGAACCCGGCGACCTCTCCGTCGGGGAACTCCAGGTCGTGCTCGGCGAGCTCGGCGCGCAGCTCGGCGGTGACGTTGTCGTGAAGGAATTCGCGGACCTCGGCCAGCCATGCGCGCTGCCCGGCGTCGAGTTCGAAATCCATTCGGGCCCCTTTGCCGCCGATGTGCAGTCGGAGTCTATAAGCGTGATCGGCGCGCCGGACGCGTTACGCAGACCGCAAATTCGCGGCGAGGTCGAGCAGCCGCGCGACGGCAGGATCCGGGTGCGGGCGGCACACGGCGACGATGCTGGTGATGAGCACGGGAAGGTGGTCGGACAGCGGCACGTAAACCACGCCGGGATGGCGCATGGCCGCGACTTGTTCGGGGACGACGGCGGCTGCCAGTCCCGCGATGGGATAGGACATCATCGCCGAGAGCTCGTCCGTCTCGGCGACGATTCTCGGCTCGACGCCGGCATCCCGAAGTGCTGCGTGAATCCGGGCCGAGATTGCGGGAAGCGACCGTTGGGAAGGAACCACGAGGGGTTCATCGCGGAGGTCGGCGAGCCTGACCGACGGTTCGTGAGCCAGCCGATGGTGTCTCGGCAACACCACCAGCGCCTGCTCGCGCTCCACCTCGGTGACGAGCAGCCCGTCAGCATGTTGAATGGGCCCGCGAGCGAAGCCCAGGTCGAGGCCACCGGAGCGAACGGCGTCGAGCAGACCCATGGTGCGCATCTGAGCGAGGTGCAGTGTCAGGTCGGGCAGCGCGCCGGCGCCGGCACGCATCAAGTTCGGCAGGAATCGGAACGCGAGGCTGACAACGAAACCGAGATCAACGTCGCCGTGGAGGCCGGCCGCGACTCGCTGGGCTCGCCGCACGGCAGCGCGCTGTGCGGCGCTGAGGCGCTCCGCGTCCGCACGAAAAGACCGCCCCGCGGCGGTCAATTCGACCCCTCGAGCGGTGCGGTCGAACAACCTGACTCCCACGGCCCGCTCCAGGCGCTGAATCGCCTGTGTCAATGGGGGTTGAGTCATCGAAAGACGTTGGGCGGCACGCCCGATGTGCCCCTCGTCCGCGACGGCGAGGAACTGCTCCAGCAGCCGGTGGGTAAGTTCCATATGACACATCATATGAACCAGGCCACCGGAAAATATTGGACGAAATCACGTCGCCGCCGTTGACTGGTCGCAGACGCACGTGTCAGCGACCAGTCAAACCCGTGGAGGAATGCGGTGTCTGATTTCGGCACCTTCGGCCGGTTCAATGAAACTCCGGTGACCGCCATGCCCGCCGATATGCGGAAAGCCTTCGAATTCACCCGCTCTCTGCGCGGGATGGTGCCCGGTCCCCACAAGATCTGGCTTGCCAACCCGACGCTATCCAGGACGATCGTGCCGACCGGCGCGTATTTCCAAAATGACTCGACCTTGACCAAAGCGGAGATCGAGATCGCGACCAATGTCGCCAACGGCCACTGGGGTAGCCCCTACGCGAACCACGAACACGAAATCATCGGCGAGCGCGTCGGCCATCTGCACCCACTTCGTGTTCAGGCGCTGATCGCCGGGCTGCCGACGTCGTTCGACGACCCGCGCCAACAAGTGGTGTACGAACTTGCCTGCGCTCTGACGGCCCGGCGCACCATTCCCTTCGGGCTCTACCGCCGGGCCGAGGCGCTTCTCGGCGACGAGGGGATCGTGGACGTCACCGTGCTGCTGGGCTGGTTCACGATGGTGTGTATGACGTTGATTGCCTTCGATGTTCCCGCCGACGCCGTCGGATTGGAGCAATGAATATGGCGCTGGCCCCCCTGCCCGCCGTCGTGCTGACGCCCGTCGCGTTCTTTCCCGAATGGCATTTCCCCGAAAACCTTGCGGTCCGCGCCGACAACTCGCTGCTGGTGACCGACGTCTTGCACAAGCAACTGTGGTGGGTGCCGCCGGCGAATTGCGATGCGGCGGTCCCGCCCGTACTGGCGCACACCTTCGATCACCACATCACCGGCATCGTCGAGGTTGCGCCCGACGTCTTCGTAGTCAACCTCACCGAGGGCTACACCACTCACGAGTCATATTTGGCCCGAGTCGATTTCACGTCCTGGAAGCCGGGGACGCCGCTGACACCGGAGGTGATATACGCCTTCGACGACCGTGTCCGGGCCCTCAACGGCAGCTGCCTTTTGGGACCAAACGTTCTGGCGATCGCCGACTGTTTCGCGGGGCTGATCTGGCGGATCGACCTGGCCGGGAATGCGCGAAGCGCCGCGGCCCGGGTCTGGCTCGCGGATGACACGATGGCCGATGATCCAGACAGCGGCGTCCCTCCCCCACCCCAGCCCGGGGTCAACGGCGTGCGCTACGGGCCGCAGACCGGTTACCTGTACTACACCTCGACTGCGCAGAAGGTGTTCATGCGGGTTCCCGTCGATCGAGCGTCTCTCGACCCGGCCGGCCCGGCGCAGTTCGTCGCCGCCATCGACAATGCCGACGACTTCTGCATCGACGAGGACGCCGGATTCGCCTATGTGACAAGGCATCGGGCCAACACCCTCGACCGTGTGCCGCTCTTGCCGCGGCACGGCAGCGAGGTGCGCCATATCGCCGGCGAACCGTTTGACGAGACTTTGGTCGGCCCGTCCAGCGCGGTCTGGGGGCGCCGGCCCGGGGATCGCGGCCGCGTCGCTTACGTGACGACGGACGGCGGCACCACCGCCAGCCCGGACGGCATCATCAGGCCTCCCGCGGTCCTGCGGGTGGAGCTGGGCCATGCGAAAGATTGACCGCACCGGCGCGCCGACTGTAAATACGCTGTCAAACTCCCGTTAATTCGCATCGGCGCTCTCGCAGTTCGGCGGCACGGCTGCGAAAATTTTGCAATCGGCTGGTCGACGAGGACCAGGACCCTTGCCCGGCCGCAGCCCGAGGGAGATGTCATGCCCACTGTCGAGACACGCCTTCGCGAAGACATGCGCAACTATGCCGTCGAATTGCGGCAACTGGCCTACACGCTTCCGCTCGGTGTGGGCGAGCATGCGCTCCTGCAATTGTCCGACCGGATGCGCGCCGCCGCCGACCAGGTGATCCGCAGGGGCGCCTGACCCGCGGCGGCCTCAGCCGCCCTTGAGCCGGATCTTCCAGCGGACGAAGCTCAGGTAGAAGATGCTGATCACCACCAGCATGGCGATGTCGAACCACCACGCTGCCGGCGTGTGACGCCAGTGCGAGTCCTTGGGGCTGAGCGGACCGGGAACCAGTTTGGGTAGGTCGGCGGTGGAGGCCGAGGCCGCGAAGCCCCAGCGCGCCGGCGTCGCCCAGGACATCTGGTCCAGCCCGACCCGTCCGGTCACGGGGATCATGCCGCCGGAGAACACCAGCTGCGACATGACCGCCACCACCAGCAGCGGCATGATCTGTTCGTTCGACTTGGCGATGGCCGACAGCGCGAGGCCGAGCATGGCGGAGGCCACGCACGTCAGCGCGACGTCGACGAACAGTTCGAGGCCCGGCCGGCCCAGGGCCACCGCGCCCTGGGTGGGACCGCCCTTGCCGAGCAGCACGATGATGGTCACGATCGCCGACTGGATGACCGCGAAAACCGTGTAGACGCAGACCTTGGCCAGCAGGTAGGCGCTGGTGGACAGGCCGACCGCCTGTTCGCGCAGGAAGATCGGGCGTTCCCCGATGAGGTCGCGGATGGTCAGCGCCGTGCCCATGAACACGGCGCCGACGTTGAGCAACACCAGGATTTGCCCGGGCTCGTTGGGCGCGGCGCCCATGGGATTGGGGATTCCGAAGCCGACGTTGCCGGGCACCGACATGGACAGCGATCCCATGATGAACGGCAGCACCGCCAGGAAGACGAAGTAGCCGCGGTCGGAGAAGATCAGCCGGACCTGCCGCCTGGCGATCGTGGAGAACTGCCGGAACAGGCTCGTGTGCGAGGGATCGCCCAGGTCGGCGGGCTGCTGGGCGGGCGGCGGCGGAGGCTGCGGGCCCGTGCGCGCCAGGTAGCGCGCCTTGGACCCGTCCGGATCGCCCGCGACCGTGCTGAAGATGTCCGCCCAGTTCGTCGTCCCCATGGCCGGGCCGATCTGGCTGGGCGGTCCGCAGAAGGCGGTCTTGCCGCCGGGCGCCAGCAGCAGGACCTGGTCGCAGACGTCCAGGTAGGTCAGCGAGTGGGTGACCACGAGCACCACGCGGCCGGCGTCGGCGAGCTGGCGCAGCATCGTCATCACCTGGCGGTCCAGCGCCGGGTCCAGGCCCGAGGTCGGCTCGTCCAGGATCAGCAGCGACGGCCCGGTGAGCAGCTCCAGGGCGACCGATGCGCGCTTACGCTGGCCGCCCGAGAGCTTGTCGACCCGGGTGTGCAGGTGCTGCGTCATCTCGAGTTCCTCGAGCACCCGGGCGACCACCTGGGCCCGGTCGTCCTTGGTGGTGTCCGGCGGCAGCCGCAGTTCGGCGGCGTACATCAACGCCTGCTGCACGGTCAGCTGCCCGTGCACCACGTCGTCCTGCGGCACCATGCCGATCCTGCTGCGCAGCGAGGCGTACTCGGCGTGCACGTTGTGGCCCTCGAACGCCACCGTGCCCCTGGTCGGGTGCGTGTACCCGGCCACCAGGCGGGCGAACGTCGACTTGCCCGCGCCCGAGGGTCCGATCACGGCCGTCAGCGTGCCCGGCTGC
>NZ_LZJJ01000320.1:0-1270 GCF_001667625.1 Mycobacterium sp. E1715 | reverse complement strand
GCCGGCGCACGTCGGCGACCGAACCGTCGGCGGTGTCGACGACGGCCAGCGTCGCGGTGCTGGGCTCGACGAACAGCAGCGCGGTGCGCGCGCAGTTGGTGGCACTGCCCGCGGCCTGCGCCAGCGCCGCAGCAGCCATCACGCCGGAAACCAGCATGACGTCCTCGATCTTGCGCTCCGCCAACGCATTTCGAAGCGCGGCCGCCTCGGCTTGATCCGTCCACGTCACGCCGCTCGATTTCACCCGATAGCCACCCGCGGCCGCGCTTTCCCGTGTGCCGAGAATCGCGTCGACCACGCGGTCCGCCGCGGCCACCGCCGTTGTCTGATCGGCGAGTTCAAAGCCGTCCTGGTCGACGGTCACTCCGCCGGCAGCTTCACCTTCGACGAGCACCATGCGGACCGTCTCGGGCGCCATAGACACGCCAAGTACGACGTCCACCGCTCCTCCAAGTCGTCCAAATCGATTGCGTGTCGTGCGAGGACAGCTGTGTACCCGCCGCGGGGCATCATCGCTTTCCAGAATTGGCCGGACGGATTTTCGACGCGATCACGGCCCCACACCCCGTCGCCACCCTAGCGCGCGAAGTTCGACGCGTCCGGCAGCCGCGAAGCGCTATTTGTGCCCGCCGCCGCCACCTGTGCTGCCCCAACCGCCGGTGCACGTCCCCGAACCGCCGCAGACCGGCGGCACTGGGCCCCAGTGGCCGCCGCACCAGACTCCGCCCGGGCAGGGCTCGTCTCCGCCCCCCAGCAGTGGCACGGGTGGTTCCGGCGGTGGGCATGTGCCGCCTCCGGACACCGGCGGTACCGGCGGTGGGCACGTCCCGCCCCCGAGTAGCGGCACGGGTGGCTCCGGCGGTGGGCACGTGCCGCCCCCGGGTAGTGGCACGGGTGGTTCCGGCGGTGGGCATGTGCCGCCTCCGGACACCGGTGGTTCCGGCGGTGGGCACGTCCCGCCCCCGGGTACCGGCCCCGGCGGCTTGGGCGGCGGACACGCCTCGCCCCCGGGCGACGGCGGCCTGGGCGGCGGGCACCTCCCGGCCCCAGGTTCCGGCGGCGGCGGTACGCCCAGCGGTCCCGGTGGGCTGTTCGGCGGCGGACCTCTCGGTGGCGGTCACGGCGGTGGCGGGCCGATCGGGGGTGGGGCCCCCGGAGGCGGCTTCGGCATCCCGGGCGGAGTCTGGTGCGGCGGCCACTGGGGCCCAGTGCCGCCGGTCTGCGGCGGTTCGGGGACGTGCACCGGCGGTTGGGGCAGCACAGGTGGCGG
>NZ_LZJJ01000319.1:0-10594 GCF_001667625.1 Mycobacterium sp. E1715 | reverse complement strand
CGCCGACGCAAAGCGAAGGAAATGAATTATTCGCAGGTTTAATATGCTCCAAAGACATAAGTCGAGGATGGTGCGCGTGGCGGGCGACGACTACGAGTGGTTCGTCACACTTGCGGAGCTGGAACACGTCACGGCGGCCGCCGAACAGCTTCGCGTGGCCCAGCCGACGCTCACCCGGATGCTCGCGCGTCTGGAACGGCGGCTGGGCGTGGCGCTGTTCGATCGTCGCGGCAAACGCCTGTCCCTCAACACGTATGGCCGGATCTTCTACGAGCATGCCCGACGCGCGCAGCTGGAGCTCGACTCGGCCAGGCGCGCGATTGACGACCTGGCCAACCCGGCCGTCAGCGAGATCCGGGTGGGCTTCCTCGGCTCGTTCGGGGCGACGGTGGTGCCGCGCCTGATCGCCCGGTTCAAGGAATCCTCACCCCGCGTGGCCTTCGCGCTCGAGGAGGGCGCCGCCGAATCGATCGGCGAGCTGGTGCTGGCCGGGCGCGTCGACGTCGGGGTGGTGTCCCCGCGGCCACGGCGGCCAACTCTCGCCTGGCGCAGCCTGTTTCGGCAGCGGCTCGGTGTCGCCGTGCCACGTGGTCACCGATTCGAGGGCGATGCCGCGGTGTCCATGACCGATCTCGCGGACGAGCCCGTCGTGGCCATGCACCCCGGGTTCGGCATGCGACGGCTGCTCGACGAGCTCTGCGCCGCGGCACAATTCCAGCCGCGGATCGTGCTGGAGGCGGCGAACCTCACCACGACCGCGGGCCTGGTGGCCGCCGGGCTGGGTGTCGGCCTGATGCCCATCGACGGCAGCGAATCCGCGGCGGGGTTGAGCGTGCTGCCACTGGCCGACGCCGACGCGTACCGCGACGTGGGGATGATCTGGGACTCGGGCCGGCCGCTGTCCCGCCCGGCCCGCGACTTCATCGCCGCCGCCGCGGCCGTGCGGCACGACGGCCCCTAGGTGGGCTCCCACTGCCATGTCGCTTTTCCGCCAGTTTTGTCACCGGGCGGGTGTAAGTCTTAGAAGCGTGCACGACGACTTCGAACGCTGCTACCGCGCCGTCCAGTCCAAGGACGCCCGGTTCGACGGCTGGTTCGTCACGGCGGTGCTGACCACCCGCATCTATTGCCGGCCCAGTTGCCCGGTTCGGCCGCCGTTCGCCCGCAACGTGCGCTTCTACCCGACCGCGGCCGCCGCCCAGCGGGCCGGATTCCGGGCGTGTAAGCGGTGCCGGCCCGACGCTTCGCCCGGGTCACCGGAATGGAATGTCCGGGGCGACGTCGTCGCCCGGACGATGCGTCTCATCGCCGACGGCACCGTGGACCGCGAAGGCGTCGGCGGCCTGGCGGCGCACCTCGGCTACACCACCCGCCAGCTGGAGAGGCTGTTGCAGGCCGAGGTCGGCGCCGGCCCGCTCGCGCTGGCCCGCGCCCAGCGGGCGCAGACGGCCCGGCTGCTTGTCGAGACCACGGACCTGCCATTCGGCGACATCGCGTTCGCGTCGGGGTTCTCCAGCATCCGGCAGTTCAACGACACGGTGCGCTCTGTCTTCGAGAGCACCCCGAGGGAGCTGCGCCGGCGGGCGGCGGGGCGGGCCGGGACCGGCACCGCTTCGCCGGGGGCCGTGTGCCTGCGACTGCCGGTCCGCACCCCGTTCGCCTACGAGGGCGTCTTCGGCCACCTGGCCGCCGGCACCGTGCCCGGTTGTGAGGAGATCCGCGGCGGCGCGTATCGACGGAGCCTGCGTCTCCCGTTCGGCAGCGCCGTCACCACCCTGACACCGGCCGTCGATCACGTCCGCTGCGTGCTGGTGCTCGATGACTTTCGCGACCTGACGACGGCGATCGCCCGCTGCAGGCGACTGCTGGATCTCGACGCCGATCCCGAGGCGGTGGACGACGCGCTGTCCGGCGACCCGCACCTGCGTCCGGTCGTGGGAAAGGCCCCCGGACAACGCATTCCACGCACCGTGGACGAGGCCGAGCTCGCCGTGCGCGCAGTCCTGGGCCAGCAGGTGTCGACCAAGGCGGCCAGAACCCACGCCGGCCGCCTGGTCGCGGCCTACGGCCGGCCGATCGCCGACCCCGACGGCGGGCTGACCCACACCTTCCCGTCCGTGGAGCAACTCGCGGAGATCGACCCCATCCACTTGGCGGTCCCCAAGACCCGGCGACGGACCCTGAGCGCATTGGTCGCCGCCCTCACCGACGGCAGTATCGTCCTCGACAGCGGCAGCGACTGGGAGGCCGCCCGCAGACAATTGCTGGAGGTGCCCGGAGTCGGCCCATGGACCGCGGAGGTGATCGCGATGCGTGGGCTCGGTGACCCGGATGCCTTCCCCGCCACCGACCTTGGGCTTCGGATGGCCGCCAGGCAATTGGGCTTACCGACCGACGAACGGGCCCTGATCGGGCACGGCGCCCGGTGGCGCCCCTGGCGCTCCTACGCCACCCAGTACCTCTGGACCACCCTCGAGCATCCGGTTAACCAATGGCCACCACAGGAGCCCCAGAAGGAGACAGCATGATCGAGTACCGCACCATCGACAGCCCGATCGGGCCGCTGACCCTCGCCGGTCAGGACTCGGTTCTGACGATGCTTCGGATGGTCGACCAGACTTACGAGCCCAGCCGAACCGGCTGGGCACCGAACGCCACGGCGTTCAACGAGGCCACCGACCAACTGAACGCATATTTCGCCGGCGAACTCACCGAGTTCGATTTCGACTTCGAGTTGCGCGGCTCCGAATTCCAGCGGCGCGTGTGGAAGGCCCTTCAGACAATTCCTTACGGCGAAACCAGGTCCTACGGAGAGATCGCGGAACAGATCGGCGCCCCTGGCTCCGCGCGCGCCGTGGGATTCGCGAACGGCCACAATCCCATCGCGATCGTCGTCCCTTGTCACCGTGTCATCGGCGCCAATGGGAGCCTGACCGGCTACGGCGGCGGGCTCGACCGCAAGCGAACGCTGCTCGCATTGGAGAAGAAACGCGCGTCGGTGAATGCGGCCTTGACATTGTTCGACTAGGAATGCGCCGTACCGAGAAATGCAAAAACACCCCCGTTGCCGGGGGTGTTTTTGTGTATGTTCGGCGGTGTCCTACTTTTCCACCCGGAGGGGCAGTATCATCGGCGCTGACAGGCTTAGCTTCCGGGTTCGGAATGGGACCGGGCGTTTCCCTGTCGCTGTGGCCGCCGTAACTCTATTTAAATTTGGTTTCGGTGGGGGGTGTGGTGTTCAGAGCGCCCGACGACAATAGCCGCTGGGACTGAACTAGTGGTTGCGATTGTGTGTTGGTAAGTTTTCGGCCGGTTAGTGCCAGTTCCCTGCACTCATTACTGAGCTTCCAGGTCTGGCCTATCGATCCCGTGGTCTGCGGGGGGCCTTATCCCTCTAAAAGGGTGAGAAACCTGATCTTGGAGAAGGTTTCCCGCTTAGATGCTTTCAGCGGTTATCCTGTCCGAACGTGGCTATCCAGCGGTGCCCCTGGTGGGACAACTGGTATACCAGAGGTTCGTCCGTCCCGGTCCTCTCGTACTAGGGACAGGTTTCCTCAAGTTTCTGACGCGCGCGGCGGATAGAGACCGAACTGTCTCACGACGTTCTAAACCCAGCTCGCGTGCCGCTTTAATGGGCGAACAGCCCAACCCTTGGGACCTGCTCCAGCCCCAGGATGCGACGAGCCGACATCGAGGTGCCAAACCATCCCGTCGATATGGACTCTTGGGGAAGATCAGCCTGTTATCCCCGGGGTACCTTTTATCCGTTGAGCGACACCCCTTCCACTCGGGGGTGCCGGATCACTAGTCCCGACTTTCGTCCCTGCTTGACTTGTAAGTCTCGCAGTCAAGCTCCCTTGTGCACTTACACTCAACACCTGATTGCCGTCCAGGTTGAGGGAACCTTTGGGCGCCTCCGTTACATTTTAGGAGGCAACCGCCCCAGTTAAACTACCCGCCAGGCACTGTCCGTGAACCCGATAAGGGTTCGACGTTAGGTGTCCAATACGATCAGAGTGGTATTTCAACAACGACTCCACAATTACTGGCGTAACTGCTTCAAAGTCTCCCACCTATCCTACACAAACCGTACCGAACACCAATACCAAGTTGTAGTGAAGGTCCCGGGGTCTTTTCGTCCTGCCGCGCGTAACGAGCATCTTTACTCGTAGTGCAATTTCGCCGAGTCTATGGTTGAGACAGTTGGGAAGTCGTTACGCCATTCGTGCAGGTCGGAACTTACCCGACAAGGAATTTCGCTACCTTAGGATGGTTATAGTTACCACCGCCGTTTACTGGGGCTTAAATTCTCCGCTTCACCTTACGGTTAACGGGTCCTCTTAACCTTCCAGCACCGGGCAGGCGTCAGTCCGTATACATCGTCTTGCGACTTCGCACGGACCTGTGTTTTTAGTAAACAGTCGCTACCCACTGGTTTCTGCGGCCGAATCCCGCTCCCACCGCAAGGGTGTTCACGGTATTCCGGCCCCCCTTCTCCCGAAGTTACGGGGGCATTTTGCCGAGTTCCTTAACCATAGTTATCTCGTACGCCTTGGTATGCTCTACCTGACCACCTGTGTCGGTTTGGGGTACGGGCCGTGTGTGTGCTCGCTAGAGGCTTTTCTTGGCAGCAGAGGATCACCGAATTCACCTCAACCGGCTATGCATCACCTCTCAGGATTAATGAGCGACGGATTTGCCTATCGCTCTCCCTACAGGCTTGCCCCAGTATTACCACTGACTGGTACGGCTACCTTCCTGCGTCACCCCATTGCTTGACTACTACCAGCGAAGGTCCCACGCAGCCGGCGATCCTCGCACCCCGAAGGGATTGATAGACCACCATTTGGGTGGTTAGTACCGCTGATTCGTCAGGGACGCCCACACACGGGTACGGGAATATCAACCCGTTGTCCATCGACTACGCCTGTCGGCCTCGCCTTAGGTCCCGACTCACCCTGGGCGGACTGGCCTGGCCCAGGAACCCTTGGTCTTACGGCGGGCAAGGTTCTCACTTGCCTTATCGCTACTCATGCCTGCATTCTCACTCCCCCAAACTCCACCACACGGTTACCCGGTGGCTTCGCTGCATGGGGGACGCTCCCCTACCCAACCTTGCGGTTGCCGCGGCTTCGGCGGTGTGCTTGAGCCCCGCTACATTATCGGCGCACAATCACTTGACCAGTGAGCTATTACGCACTCTTTCAAGGGTGGCTGCTTCTAAGCCAACCTCCTGGTTGTCTCTGCGACTGCACATCCTTTTCCACTTAGCACACGCTTAGGGGCCTTAGCCGGCGATCTGGGCTGTTTCCCTCTCGACGTACGGAGCTTATCCCCCGCCGTCTCACTGCCACGCTATACACCACGGCATTCGGAGTTTGGCTGACGTCAGTAACCTAGTAGGGCCCATCGGCCATCCAGTAGCTCTACCTCCGTGGTGAAACACGTAACGCTGCACCTAAATGCATTTCGGGGAGAACCAGCTATCACGGAGTTTGATTGGCCTTTCACCCCTACCCACAGCTCATCCCCTCAGTCTTCAACCTAAGTGGGTTCGGGCCTCCACGCGGTCTTACCCGCGCTTCACCCTGGCCATGGGTAGATCACTCCGCTTCGGGTCCAGAACACGCCACTACACCCCAAAGGGGATGCGCCCTATTCAGACTCGCTTTCGCTGCGGCTACCCCGCACGGGTTAACCTCGCGACGTGTCCCTGACTCGCAGGCTCATTCTTCAAAAGGCACGCCATCACCCCACAAGGAGGCTCTGACGGATTGTAGGCACACGGTTTCAGGTACTCTTTCACTCCCCTCCCGGGGTACTTTTCACCATTCCCTCACGGTACTAATCCGCTATCGGTCATCGAGAAGTATTTAGGCTTACCGGGTGGTCCCGGCAGATTCACAGCAGATTCCACGGGCCCGCTGCTACTCGGGTGTTGATATAAGGCAGGTGCCGGGTTTTCGCGTACCGGGCTTTCACCGTCTACGGCGGGCCGTCCCAGGCCACTTCCGCTAACCACGACACTTTCTGACTACCCCTCAGCCAGGTAGAGCTGAGACATATCAATCCCACAACCCCGCACACACAACCCCTACCCGGTTATCCATGCATGCGGTTTAGCCTGTTCCGCTTTCGCTCGCCACTACTGACGGAATCACAATTGTTTTCTTCTCCTACGGGTACTGAGATGTTTCACTTCCCCGCGTTACCTCCCGCACCCTATATATTCAGATACGGGTAACACGACATGACTCGTGCTGGGTTTCCCCATTCGGAAATCCTCGGATCAATGCTCGGTTGACAGCTCCCCGAGGCATATCGCAGCCTCCCACGTCCTTCATCGGCTCTCGATGCCAAGGCATCCACCATGCGCCCTTAGACACTTACTTACACACAAGAGTTTTAAAAGAAATTACACATTTTGACGAACACGCCACCGTTGCCGGCAACGCATCCGTCTAGATGCTCGCAACCACTATCCAATACTCAAACACCACACCCCACCACCAAGATGGAGGGACACCACACGGACTGGCCGAGTGTTGTCTCAGGGCCCAATAGTGTGTCTGGCAATCATTTGCTGTTGTGCACCCGGCCCCCGCCCACTACAGGCGAGAACCCCTCACGGCTCGCACCCCACCAATTGGAGTGCTTTTCGTGGTGCTCCTTAGAAAGGAGGTGATCCAGCCGCACCTTCCGGTACGGCTACCTTGTTACGACTTCGTCCCAATCGCCGATCCCACCTTCGACAGCTCCCTCCCAAGGGTTAGGCCACTGGCTTCGGGTGTTACCGACTTTCATGACGTGACGGGCGGTGTGTACAAGGCCCGGGAACGTATTCACCGCAGCGTTGCTGATCTGCGATTACTAGCGACTCCGACTTCACGGGGTCGAGTTGCAGACCCCGATCCGAACTGAGACCGGCTTTAAAAGGATTCGCTTAACCTTGCGGCATCGCAGCCCTTTGTACCGGCCATTGTAGCATGTGTGAAGCCCTGGACATAAGGGGCATGATGACTTGACGTCATCCCCACCTTCCTCCGAGTTGACCCCGGCAGTCTCTCACGAGTCCCCGGCATTACCCGCTGGCAACATGAGACAAGGGTTGCGCTCGTTGCGGGACTTAACCCAACATCTCACGACACGAGCTGACGACAGCCATGCACCACCTGCACACAGGCCACAAGGGAACGCCTATCTCTAGACGCGTCCTGTGCATGTCAAACCCAGGTAAGGTTCTTCGCGTTGCATCGAATTAATCCACATGCTCCGCCGCTTGTGCGGGCCCCCGTCAATTCCTTTGAGTTTTAGCCTTGCGGCCGTACTCCCCAGGCGGGGTACTTAATGCGTTAGCTACGGCACGGATCCCAAGGAAGGAAACCCACACCTAGTACCCACCGTTTACGGCGTGGACTACCAGGGTATCTAATCCTGTTCGCTCCCCACGCTTTCGCTCCTCAGCGTCAGTTACTGCCCAGAGACCCGCCTTCGCCACCGGTGTTCCTCCTGATATCTGCGCATTCCACCGCTACACCAGGAATTCCAGTCTCCCCTGCAGTACTCTAGTCTGCCCGTATCGCCCGCACGCTCACAGTTAAGCCGTGAGATTTCACGAACAACGCGACAAACCACCTACGAGCTCTTTACGCCCAGTAATTCCGGACAACGCTCGCACCCTACGTATTACCGCGGCTGCTGGCACGTAGTTGGCCGGTGCTTCTTCTCCACCTACCGTCAACTCACAAAGTGAGCCTTCGTCGATGGTGAAAGAGGTTTACAACCCGAAGGCCGTCATCCCCCACGCGGCGTCGCTGCATCAGGCTTGCGCCCATTGTGCAATATTCCCCACTGCTGCCTCCCGTAGGAGTCTGGGCCGTATCTCAGTCCCAGTGTGGCCGGACACCCTCTCAGGCCGGCTACCCGTCGTCGCCTTGGTAGGCCATCACCCCACCAACAAGCTGATAGGCCGCGGGCCCATCCCACACCGCAAAAGCTTTCCACCACAAGGCATGCGCCAAGTGGTCCTATCCGGTATTAGACCCAGTTTCCCAGGCTTATCCCGAAGTGCAGGGCAGATTGCCCACGTGTTACTCACCCGTTCGCCACTCGAGTACCTCCGAAGAGGCCTTTCCGTTCGACTTGCATGTGTTAAGCACGCCGCCAGCGTTCGTCCTGAGCCAGGATCAAACTCTCCAAACAAAATCTCCTCGCAGAACGAGGTGAATTTCAAATCAGAGAAAATCTGACCTAACAAAAAGACACCAAATAACTGGCATCAAAAATTGCCATACCCACACACGGGGAGTGCTAGGTATGGCCAAAAAACAACAACAAATAAAAAGACCAAACACACTATTGAGTTCTCAAACAACACTTGTTTCGCCCGTTTTGGGGCAACCCTGCCAGCTTAATACAAGTCCGGCAGTGGAGTCAACTCCCAGTTTTGGTCTTCGGAAGACCGTTTCGGGAGCAGCCGTGCCAGGCTAGTACCAATCCAGCGAGGGAGTCAAGCGCCCGGGGTGTCGGTCGCCTGGTGTGGCGACCGCCCCTGCGGGGCACTGACTTTGGTTACTCTACCCGCTCGATCTCCGCTCCCAAAATCGCCAGGTTTTCGACGAACAACGGGTAGCCGCGATCGATGTGGAAGACGTCGTGAACCTCGGTGTCACCGTCGGCGACGAGCCCCGCCAACACCAGGCCGGCGCCGGCGCGGATATCGGAACACCACACCGGGGCGCTGGACAATTGCGGCAGGCCTCGCACGACCGCGTGGTGGCCGTCCGTGCGCGCGTCGGCACCCAGCCGGATCATTTCTTCGACGAAACGGAAACGCGCCTCGAAGACGTTTTCCGTGATCATCGACGTCCCGTCGGCGATCGACGCCAGCGCGATCGCCATCGGCTGCAGGTCGGTGGGAAATCCGGGGAACGGCAGGGTCGCGACGTTGACGGCCTTGGGCCGCTCGTACTGGGTGATCCGAAAGCTGTTGTCCGTTTGGGTGACCGTCGCGCCGGCGTCGTGCAGCTTGTGCAGCACCACCTGAAGGTGGGCCGGGTCGACGCCCGTCACCGAGATGTCGCCCCTGGTCATGGCGGCGGCGATACCCCAGGTGGCGGCGACGATGCGGTCCCCGATCACGCGATGCTCGGTGGGGTGTAGCCGCGGGACGCCGGTGATGGTCATCGTCGGCGAACCGGCACCTTCGACCTGCGCGCCCATCTGATTCAACATCGTGCACAGGTCCACGACGTCGGGTTCGCGCGCGGCGTTGTGAATCGTCGTGACGCCCTCGGCCAGCACGGCGGCCATCAGGATGTTTTCGGTGGCGCCCACCGACGGGAACTCGAGCTGGATCTCCGCACCGCGCAACGTGTCGGCCTGGGCGACGACGCAGCCGTGCTCGATGTTGCATTGGGCGCCCAGCTGGCGCAGCCCCGCCTGATGCATGTCCAGCGGCCTGGACCCGATCGCGTCACCACCCGGCAGCGCGACCCGGGCCCGCTTGCAGCGGCCGACCAGCGGCCCGAGCACGCAGACCGACGCCCGGAACTGTCGCACCGCGGCAAAGTCCGCGTCGTACTTCGGCTCGTCGGGTGAGGTGATCCGGGCGACGTCGCCGTCGAGCTCGACGGTGGCGCCCAGGCCGCGCAACACCTCGGCCATCAACGGCACATCGAGGATGTCGGGGCAGTTGGTGATGGTGCTGGTGCCTTCGGCCAACAGCGCCGCGGCCATCAGCTTGAGCACGCTGTTCTTGGCGCCCCCCACTGCGACTTCGCCGGACAACCGGTTGCCGCCGGTCACCACGAATCGCTCTGCCACCCGCGTCAGTCTAGTGAAGCGGTATCGGGTTGTCAGTCAGCCCGCGTGACGACGATGCGCTCCGCGCGGCGGAGCGAGGTGGGGGCACCCCCAGCCGCGAAGCGGCGAGGGGCGAGTCAAGGCGTGAGCCGAGCCACGGCGCCGCCGCGCACCGCAGTACCGTCTTGCTCATGGCGATACACCTGACCCGCATCTATACCCGGACCGGTGACGACGGCACGACGGGGTTGAGCGACTTTTCGCGGGTCTCCAAGAACGATCCCCGCCTGGTCGCCTACGCGGATTGTGACGAGGCGAACTCGGCGATCGGGGTGGCGATCGCCCTGGGTGAGCCCGACGAGGAAATCGCCGGCGTGCTGCGGCAGATCCAGAACGACCTGTTCGACGCCGGCGCGGACCTGTCGACGCCGGTGGTGCAGAACCCCGAGCATCCCCCGCTTCGGGTCACCCAGCCCTACATCGACCGGCTCGAGGGCTGGTGTGACAAATATAACGAGAAGCTGCCGGCGCTGAATTCCTTTGTGCTGCCTGGTGGTTCGCCGCGCGCGCCAGGATGAAAAGTAGATCCGAAAGGCGGTTCAGGTACTTCGCCGGCAGGACGTTGACCTGCTGCGGCGCGGCGTCGATGGCCGCCCACGCCGACCGTTCCGCGCGACGGACGATCGTGCGGGCGACGTGCAGCAGCGCCGAAAGCGGCGAACCACCAGGCAGCACAAAGGAATTCAGCGCCGGCAGCTTCTCGTTATATTTGTCACACCAGCCCTCGAGC
>NZ_LZJJ01000318.1:0-15560 GCF_001667625.1 Mycobacterium sp. E1715 | reverse complement strand
CGCGGCGCCACCGTGGCGAACGGGGGCCAGCAGCAGCTCTTCCTTCGTTGGCACGTGCCGGAAGAAGGTGCGCGGCGAAACGCCCGCGGCGGCCGCGATTTCCTCGGTCGTCACGGCGTCGTATCCGCGTTCGACGAACAGCCGGAACGCCGCGCGCCTGATGTCGGCCCGGATCTGTGCGCGCTGCCGATCGCGCAGCGACTGCCCGCTCACCGGAAGCAGCCGATTCCACCGTCGACGTGGATGGTCTGGCCGGTGATGAACGTCGCGTCGGTGCCCAGCAGGAAGGCCACCAGCGCGCCGACGTCGGTGCGGACATCGCCGATGCGCTTCATCGGGACGCGGCTCACCGCCTTCGCATAATCCTTGGGCGCGAACTGTTTCCAGAGCTTGACACCGTCCGACTCGGCGAACGGGCAGATCACGTTGACGCGGATGTTGTCACGTCCCCATTCGAGGGCGGCGACCTTCGACAGGCCCCGGATGGCCTCCTTGGCGGCGGCATACCCGCCCCATCTCGGTTCGCCGCCGGTCCCCGTCCCCGAGCCCAGGTTGACGATCGAGCCGCCCCCGGCCGCGACCATCACGGGGTGCACGGCCTGCATCAGCAGGAAGGTCGCCCGCGGCCCGACGTCGTGACCGAGCGCGAAATCCTCGGTGGTGATGTCGACGAACGCCTTGGGTTCGTTGGTGGCGATCGCGTTGTTGACCAGGCCGTGGACGGTGCCGAAGGCGTCGACCGCGGCGGCCACGATGCGTTGGGCGCTGTCCGGGTCGCGCAGGTCGGCGGTCAGCTTCTCGACGGGGCCCATCGAGGAGAGCTCCGCCGTTGTCGTGCCGAGCAACTCGTGCTGAATGTCGACCAGCAGCACCGCGGCGCCGCGTTCCAGCAGGGCGGCGGCGACACCCTTGCCGACGCCCTGGGCGGCGCCGGTGACGACGGCGACGTGGCCCTGCATCGAGGAGGGGTGCGAGTAGGTCATTCGGCCGGCCCCAGCCGCAGCGGTACCCCGCGGTGCATCTCGTAGGTGCTGCGGGCACCGTCGGGGAGTTCGATGAACTCGACCGCCGTCCCATCCGGGTCCTTGACGAAAAACATTCGCACCCCGCCGATTTCGAATGGCTCTTGGTCGGGCGTGTAGCCCGCCGCGGTGACGCGCCGGTGGGTGTCGTCGAGATCGGTCACCGACAGGGAAAAGTTGTGGATGCCGGTGACGCCTCGACGCGCCGGCTTCTGGTCGGGAGGGCCGGCACCCAACGACAGCAATTCGACCATCAGCCCGCCCAGCAGGCCGCCCACCACCCGACCCTCCTGCTTGCGGGTGGCGTGCAGGGCCGCATCGAACGGCTCACCGGAGATGAGGGTTTCGAACACGACCTCCATCCCGAGCAGGTCCCGGTAGAAGGCCAGGGCGCGCTCCATGTCGGTCACACCGACCACGAGGTGACAGAACGAGACGTCGCCGAGGACGCCGGTCATGACGTGGTGAGGCCGGGAGCCGGGCGCCCGGCGAACAGGGGCAGATCGAGGTAGGTCTTGATGCCGGGCTCTGCGGCGCAGACGTCGGGAATGGCATTGACGCAATGGTTGGCCGTGGCCACCACGCCCGGATTCTTCACCAGGCCTTCGGCGATCGTTTCGGGCTGCAGGCCCTTGAAGGTGAGGCTCACGGTCGGATCGCCGGTGATCTCGACCTCGAAGCGTTCGCCGCGCCCGCCGAAATCCCAGCCGGGATCCAGGTTTTCCTCCCCCATCAGCCAGTTGACGGCCGCCGTGATGATGGGTTCGCCGTCGACGAGTGCCTGCCAGCGGAAGCGGCGCGCCGCCACCTTTCCTGTGGTGATCGGGAACGGCGCGTAGTCGATGTCGGCGGTCGCCACGGCGACGTCCTGAATGGTCCGGATGTTCGGGTCGATGCGGAATCCCATGTGATCGGCGATCATTCGCACCGACTGCTTGAAGCCCGCCTCGAGCAGGCCGGCCATCGGGCCCTGCATGGCCTCCTCGGGCGTGCCGCCGAACCCCATGATGTGGCGCACGACATCCGGGGCGTTGTAGGTCCGGATGTCGGAGAACTCCTCGGCGCGGATGTGGGTGACGGCCGAGGAAAGCGAGGACAGCATGAGCGGGAATCGTTCCGTGATGCCCCCGGGGTGGATCCCCGAACCGTGCAGGGTCACTCCGGCGTCGGCCGCGGCTTCGGCGACGGCCCTGTGCCGCGAGTTGTTCGGGTCGGGGTACACCCAACCGACGGGGGTGACCACATTCTTGCCGGACCGCAGGATCGCGATGACTTCGTCGTCGTTGGGCACCAACGGGCTGTACACCACACAGTCTGCATCCAGCGCCAGGATCTCGTCGGCGCTGGACGTGGCGGTGACGCCCAGGTCGTGAGTGCCCAGGATCCGTCCGACGTCGAGGCCGTTCTTCTCGGCGCTGTGTACCCAACAGCCGGCCAGCTCCAGCTCGGGATGATTCAGGACGCAAGCGATGGCCGCCTTGCCGACTCCTCCGGTCGCCCATTGGATGACGCGCAGCTTGGACGGACTACTCATCGCCTGACCTCCGATGCTTTACACGCCGATGACCGAAATGGCACAGTATGACCCGCTGACAGTGACTGTCAACAATGGCTTCGGGTAGGAAGGCCTGCGCATGAGTGTCCTGGACGGCAAGGTCGCGGTCGTCACCGGAACCAGCCGCGGCGTGGGCGTCGGGATCGCCCACGAACTGCTCCGGGCCGGAGCCACAGTCGTCGGCTGTTCGCGCTCACCCCTCGGCGCCATTCCCGGTGTGGAGCCGGACTGGGCGGACCGGGCCTTCCAGAAGGTGTGCGACCAAGGCGACTACCGCCCGATCGACTCGTTCGTCTCCGATGTCGTCGCCGAGCATGGCCGGATCGACATCCTGGTGAACAACGCCGGCGGAACGGTGCCGGCGCCGCACGTCGAGAGCATTCCCGAACTGGTGCAACGCATTCAGGGCGCCCCCGGCAGCGACGACGAGTATGAGCGCACGGCGCTGTTCCACGCGTTCGCGGTCCAGATGAACCTGATCAGCCCGCTGTGGTTCGCCATCCGCGCCTACCGGCAAATGCGCACCCAGGACGGCGTCGGCTGCATCATCAACATCTCCAGCGGGGCAGGGCATCCTGCGGGATCACCGACGCTGGTTTCCTATGGCGCGGCCAAGAGCGGCCTCAACCACCTCACCCGCTCGCTGGCCGAGGAGTGGGGCCCCAAGGTGCGGGTCAACTGCATCGCGCTCGGACCGACGATGACCGAGAACTTCCGGTCCTTCGTGCTGCCCAAGGACGATCCAACGGGCGCAAAGTATTTCGCGGCCGTCCCGCTGCGCCGTGCGGGTGAGCCCGCGGAGGTGGGCAGGGTGTGCGTTTTCCTGGCCGGCGGGGAGGCCGACTTCGTCAACGGCACCACCATCGAGCACGACGGCGGGATGCTGCCGGGCGTGCTGTACGACGCCGGCCTCAAGACCATTACGGATCTGCTCTAATCGTGGCCACGAGCAATCCGCTGGAGCCGACCGCCGAGCAGTTCGCCGCCCTGGCCGCGCGTCCGGCGAATGAACCGGTGGTGATGGTCAACCTGTTGAAGTTCAAGACCCCCGGCGGGGTGGGGGCCTACCAGCGCTACGGCGTGGCGGTGATACCGCACCTGGAGCACGCGGGCGCCGTCGTCCGCTACGCCGGGACAGCACCGACCGTCGTGACCGGCGAGGGCGAACGGCCTTGGTGGGACGCCATTCTCATCGTCGAGTACCCGACTCCGCAGGCGTTCATCGATATGGTGACCGACCCGGGATATCTCCGGGCCCACGAGCACCGTATCGAGGCGCTGGAGCGCGGCGACCTGATCGCGACCTCGACGTGGTCGCTTACGCTCGACTGAGCGGGTCCACGAGACTGCTGAGACCTCAGAGCTTGTAACCGATCGCGCGCAGTAGAGCGTGGCGCTCGGCCACGTCACGATCGCCTTCCACCGCGACGGGAGTCTGCCCGTCGATGACGCCGATGATGCCGCGACCGCGCGGAGACACCGCAACGATGACATCGACCGGATTGGCTGTGGCGCAGTAGATCCCGCAGACCTCTGGAACCGTCTTCACCGGATTGAGGACATTCACCGGAAAGCCGTCACGCAGAAAGACCACGAAGCTGTGCCCGGCCGCGATCGCCAGCGCGGTGCGCGTCGCCAGTTCGACCAGGTCGGCGTCGTTGCCGCTGCGGCGAACCAACCGCGGCCCGGAAGCCTCGCAGAAAGCCACTCCGAACCGCAGCGACGGGCTCACCCCGGCCAGCGCCTCGTGCAGGTCTTCGACCGTCTTGATGAAGTGCGCCTGACCGATGATCACGTTGACATCGTCCGGCTTGTCAACGGCCACCACGTCCCACGTCAACGTTGTTGTCGCCACGAACTCATGCTGCCACCCCTGAGGTCCTGCCGGAAGGCGCGTCCGGCGGCAGCGCCCCTCGGCCCAACGGGGGTAGTCGGCGCACGCGACCCAACGGAGGACCAATGGCGGTCGTCGAGGGTCGAAAGACCCGCCCTAACGCCCCCGTTATTCGATAGCGTCGCTCTTCTACGGAACCCTTTCGGTGGGGGATCAGCGATGAAAACCTCGCTCAATTTCGTCGAGTCCAGACGTTCCGCGCGCGTCCCGCTTGACCAGAGCCGTCCCATCCGCGACGAAGCGCACAGTCTCCCCGCCGCAATTACTTTGACGAATTCGACCGGCCAAGGAGTATAGCGATGACCGTCTTGATGACCGGATTTCCCGGCTTTCTCGGCAGTGCATTGCTGCCGGGCATCCTCAAGCGCACCGGCGACTCGGCAATCTGTGTGGTGCAGCCCAAGTTCGGCGCACTGGCGCAGCGACGCGTGGCGGAATTGAGCTCGGCGGAACCCTTCCTCGAGGGGCGGATTCAGCTCGTGGAAGGCGACATCACCCAGCCGGGGCTCGGCATCGCCGCAGATAACCTCAACGAGGTCACCGAGGCGTGGCACCTGGCGGCTGCATACGACCTGGCGGTGCCCCGCGAGGTGGCGGTCCGGGTCAACGTCAACGGCACCCGAAACGTCCTGGGCGCGCTCGAGCACTGTCCCCGGTTGACGCGCTTGCACTACTTCAGCACCTGCTACGTCAGCGGCCGCTACGCCGGCCCGTTCGGCGAGGACGACCTCGAAGTCGGTGCGCCGTTCAACAACCACTACGAAGAGACCAAGCACCTCGCCGAGGCGGACGTGCGCTGGCACATGTCCGCGGGCATGCCCGCGACGATCTATCGGCCCGCGATCGTTGTCGGCGACAGCCATACCGGGCAGACCCAGAAATTCGACGGGCCCTACTTCGTCATGCAGTGGCTGCTGCGACAGCCCCGGTACGCGGTCCTCCCGATGGTGGGCGACCCCGCGACTACGCGCGTCAACGTGGTCCCGCGCGATTTCGTCGTTGACGCGGTCGGATATCTGAGCGGCCTACCCGGCTCCGAGGGGCGCACCTATCAGCTGGCGGATCCGCATCCGCTCACGGTCGAGGAGATGACGGATGCGCTGGCCCAGGCGACGGGCCGCGAACTCCTCAAGGTTTCGTTGCCCCTGAGAATGACCAAAGCCGCATTAGCACACGTCCCGGGGCTCTACCGCTTGATGCGAATTCCCCCCGAAGCAGTCGATTACTTCGTCCAACCCACCTTCTACCTGACCGATCATTGCCGGGCTGATCTCGCAGGAAGTGGTATCGAGGCGCCCGCGTTCGGCAGCTATGTCGATCGGCTCGTCGAATACATGCGTCGCCATCCGAACGTCGGCTCGGCCGCGATGTTCTGAAGAGCGCCTTCGTCCCGACGCCAGTCGCGGTCTAATTGGTGGATGGAACTGATGATGCCCACCGACGCGATATTCCTGCTGGGAGAGTCGCGGGAACATCCCATGCACGTCGGCGGCTTGCAATTGTTCGAGCTGCCGAGCGGCGCGGGCAGCGGCTTCGTCCGGGAGCTCTACGACCGTTTGGTGGCGCAGGATGATTTCCAGCCGACATTTCGCAAGCATCCGGCGACGTTCGTCGGCGGCATCGCCAACCTGGGCTGGTCCTACGACAAAGACGTCGACGTGGACTATCACGTCCGGCGTTCGGCGGTACCGTCGCCCGGGCGCATTCGTGAATTGCTCGAGCTGACTTCGCGGTGGCACAGCAGCCTGCTGGATCGTCACCGTCCGCTGTGGGAGACCCACATCATCGAGGGCCTCAAGGATGGCCGGTTCGCCATCTACACCAAGATCCACCACGCCCTGATCGACGGTGTCTCCGCGCAGAAACTCATGCAGCGCGCGCTGTCGACCGACCCCGACGACACCGAGATGCGCGCGCCCTGGAGCTTGCCCAAAAGCAAGCGCAAGAGCAGCCCGGTAAGCCCACTGCGCTCGGCGTTGAGTGCGGCGGGATCCATTGCGGCACTGGCCCCTTCATCGCTTTCGCTGGCGCGGGCGGCGCTGTTCGAGCAGCAGCTGACGTTGCCGTTCGGCGCCCCGCGCACCATGCTGAACGTCAAGATCGGCGGCGCTCGCCGCTGCGCCGCGCAGTCCTGGTCGCTGGACCGGATCAAAAGCGTCAAGAAGGCCGCCGGTGTGACGGTCAACGACGTCGTTTTGGCGATGTGTTCGGGCGCGCTGCGCTACTACCTGCTCGAGCAGAACGCGCTACCGGACACGCCGCTGATCGCGATGGTCCCGGTGAGCCTTCGCACCGAAGACGAGGCCGACGCAGGGGGCAACCTCGTCGGCGCCATCCTGTGCAACCTGGCCACCGACAGCGACGACCCCGCACAACGACTGCAGACCATCAGCGAGTCCATGCGGAGCAACAAGCAGGTGTTCTCGCAGCTGCCTCGGTTCCAGGCGCTGGCGCTGTCCGCGGCCAACACCTCCGCCCTGGCGTTGGCGGCGGTCCCGGGCTGGGTGGCGTCGACGTCGCCACCGTTCAACATCATCATTTCGAACGTCCCGGGGCCTACCCAGCCGATCTACTACGGGGGCGCCCGGCTCGACGGCAACTATCCCCTGTCCATCGCGCTGGACGGGCAGGCGCTGAACATCACGCTGGCCAACAACGCCGGCAACCTGGACTTCGGCCTGGTGGGATGCCGGCGCAGCGTCCCGCACCTGCAGCGCTTGCTCGCGCATTTGGAGTCCTCCCTCAAAGACCTGGAACGCGCCGCCGGAGCCTGATCCGCCGATGCCGAAGTTCAGTGCGGGCGTGCTGTTGTACCGGACCCGCGTCGGCGTCGCCGAGGTCCTGATCGCGCACCCGGGCGGCCCCTTCTGGGCGCGAAAGGACAGCGGCGCCTGGTCGATTCCCAAAGGGGAGTACGCCGATGGCGAGGATCCCTGGGCCGCCGCGCAACGCGAGTTCGCCGAGGAGCTCGGGCTTCCGGTGCCGTTCGGGGCCCGGCTGGACCTCGGCCAGCTGAAACAATCCGGTGGCAAGGTGGTCACCGCCTTCGCCGTCGGCGCCGACCTCGACGCGACCGAGGCGCGCAGCAACACCTTCGAATTGGAGTGGCCGAAGGGGTCGGGCAGGCTGCGCGAGTTCCCGGAAGTCGATCGGGTGGGCTGGTTTCCGGTGGCGCAGGCGCGCGTCAAGCTGCTGAAAGGGCAGCTCGCCTTCCTGGACCGGCTGATGGCGGATCCGCATCTGGCGGGATTACGCGAAGGCGCGTGACATGCGTGGAAATCGACAGGGCCCAACGACGGGCACAATGGCCGCATGACGACCGCACCGACCGAATCCCAGGGGCTGCTGCTGCAGCTGCTGGATCCGGCCAACCGGCCCGACCCGTATCGACTCTGTGCGCGGTTTCGCGACGGCGGAGCGCTGCAGTTGCCGGAGGCCAACCTGGCGGTGTTCTCCAGCTACCGCGATTGCGACGAGGTGTTGCGGCACCCCTGGTCAAGCAGCGACAACGTCAACTCGACGGTCGCCAAGCGGCAGGCCGAGGCCGGCACGGCCCCCCAGAGGCAGGGGCCGCCGGGGTTTTTGTTTCTCGATCCGCCCGATCACACGCGGCTGCGCAGGCTGGTCAGCAAGGCGTTTGCGCCGAAGGTCGTGAGCGCGCTGGAGCCCGACATTCGGTCGCTGGTCGACGGAATGCTCGATCGAATCGCGGAAAAGGGACGCTTTGACGTTGTCGAGGAGTACGCCTATCCGCTGCCGGTGGCGGTGATCTGCCGGCTGCTCGGCGTGCCGCTCGACGACGAGCCACAGTTCAGCCGGGCGTCGGCGTTGCTGGCCCAGGCACTGGACCCGTTTTCGACAATCACCGGCGTGCCACCGGACGTCGCGAACGAGCGGCAACAGGCCGGGGCTTGGCTGCGCGCATACTTTCACGACCTGATCGAGCGCCGTCGTTCACAACCCGGTGCCGACCTGCTGTCGGGTCTGATCGCGGTGGAGGAGTCCGGAGACCAACTGACCGAGGACGAGATCGTCGCGACCTGCAATCTCCTGTTGATCGCCGGACACGAGACCACGGTGAACCTCATCGGAAACGCCGTGTTGGCAATGCTGCGGAGTTCCGTCGAGTGGACCGCTCTGAGCGCCGACCCATACCGAGCGTCGGCGATCGTGGAAGAAACCCTGCGTTACGACCCGCCGGTGCAACTGGTCGGCCGAATTGCCCTCGCCGACATGGCCATTGGCGGCGTAGAGGTGCCCGCGGGCGATGTCATGATGTTGTTGATCGCCGCCGCCCACCGCGACCCGGCGGAGTTCGACCGGCCCGACACCTTCGATCCGGACCGGACGCCCCTGCGGCACTTGGGCTTTGGCCGGGGAGCCCACTACTGCCTGGGAGCACCTCTGGCCCGGCTGGAAGCAGGCGTGGCGCTATCGGCCATTACGGCGCGCTTTCCCAACGCGGGGCTGGACAGCGAGCCGGAGTATAAGGCCAACGTCACGCTGCGGGGATTGTCACGGCTCATGGTCACGGTCTGACCGCCGCGTCGCGCGCGAACCCAGGGCAAGTCATCGTGGCCGCACCTCGACCAAAACCGGATTATCGCGCGGCGGCATATCAATAGTCCTAAACTCCCCTGGTCAGCCGTATCACGACGCAGTCAAGCAGGTAACGGACATGACCAAAGAGAACGAAAAGGGCGACGGCACTTCCGGTCCCGGAAAGGGAGGCGGAAATGGATCAAACGGACCGGGTCCTCGTCTGGTTCCGATCACGCTCGCCGTCTACCGTGATTTGCGTGTCGGCATGGTGGTCATCATGGTGATGCTCGCCGCGGCCGTGATAATCGAAAGGCTTTCGGCCACGTGCTGGCAATTCGCCATCAGCGCTTACTATTACACCTCCGCGCACAGCATCGTCATCGCCGCGCTTCTGGCGCTCGGCGCCCTTTTCATCATGTACAAGGGAAGCAGCGACACCGAGGATGCTCTGTTGAGCTTGGCCGGGGTCTCCGCATTGATAGCAGCGATCGTGCCCCAAGGTCGGCCCTCGTCACTGTGCGGACGGGCTGACCTGCCGCCCGAATACAACGTCGACGCCGTCACTCGGCCCAACGTCTGGGCGGTGGTCATCGGACTGCTTTTGGGTTGGGGCATTGTTTTGTGGCAATCCCCGCGCAACCGCACCGAGCGGACAAGAAGCCCGGGCGGCGTACTGGCGCTGGGTTTGTTCTGGCTGACCATGGTGGTCGGCCTGCTCACCTTCATCTTCGATCACAAGTTTTTCCTGGCGCAGGCGCACGGCGCAGCCGGGTTCCTGCTCCTGTCGACATTCATCGCCACCGTGTTCTGCACCGGATACCTCGTCAAGCGAGAAGATGAGTCGAAATCATCACATCACCGTGCCTACCGGCGGTTCTACCGAGGTATGGCGGTGGTGATGCTCGTGACGTTGATCGCAATCGTCACAGCACATCTCGTGCACCGCGGCTGGGAATTATGGGTGTTGCTGGTCGAGGCACTCCTGATCATCGAGTTCGCCATCTACTGGGTCGTGCAAACCATCGAGCTGTGGGACAGACCCGACCGAAGGGAGCGCCTGCCCGACGATGCCCAGCGGCGGATCGCCGACGCGAGGGCGAAAGGTGGTGGACTGGAGGGATTCAAGTCCGGGCTCGCCGATGTGACGAAGCCAGATGGGCCAGACCGGTTGCTGCCCTTCCTCTGACGGGCCGACCGCACAGCGGAGGTGCCGGGCCGCCGTCCGGCGCTGGGGCACTTGGGCTTTGGTCGGGGCCGGTCTGCACTGCCCGGGCTTTCCCAAGGCCAGCCGGAAACCCATGGCGGCCGATCGGCGATAGCGGTGCTCTGCCCCAACTCCAGGCCGACAGCGGGCCGGAAGCACCGACCGCCGTCGCGCTGCGGGGATCGTCGCGGCTCGCGGCGGCGGGCTAGCTCAGCCGCGCTCCCACGGCGGGCTCTCGCCCATCTTCTTGTAGTACTTGGCCAGGTGGCTCTTGACCCGGTCCACGTCCGTCTTCGGCAGGTCGATACCGCCGCGTGCACCGTCCATGATGGCGCCGGCTGCCATCACCCCGCGCGGCACCGCCTGGAGATCGCCACCCACGACATCGGCGATCAGCAACTTGTACGCCGTGAAGTTGTCCTTCTTCCCGTTGTCGTACCAGACATGGGCGTCGCGATACTTCTGGTTCGGCGCGTCTTCGGCTGCGGCCCACTTGCGCACCCGTTTCTCGGCCGCGTCACCGTCCCATTTGCGGTCGCGGTCGGCCAAGGGCAGATCCTGAAACGCTGTCACTGACATGTAGGTGCGCGTGCCCGTCCCGGCGGCCGTTAAACGTCCCACCTTCATTGGCCCGCCGAACCGGCGGATAAGCGGTAGCGTCATTGGTGCTGGCTGTGCTGTCGGTGGTGTTTGCGCGACGCACCAGCGGCGATGTGAACGGGAGACCACCATGAAGCACTGCATCGTCGGAGGACTGGCCGCCGTGCTGGCGGCCGGAGGTTTGATCGCCGTGGCGCCGCCGGCCAGCGCCGGCTGCCAGTACGGAGGATCGTTCCTCAGCAAATGCGATGGACCCGTCCAGCCAGATGGCACCTGGCAGCGTTGCGTGGGATTCACGCACCTGATCTGGAACGGCGCCAGCTCCTACCTGGTGCCGGATAAGCGCTGCGATCTGATGGGGCCGGACCAACACCCTGGAGATCTGGCCTTCGCCGACCCGCCGACGCACATCGACGGCTGAACCCAAAGGCGGCGAAAGGTCTTCGCTAGCCAGACCCCAGGCCAGGCACGATGTCCCCGAGGCTGAAGGTGACCGGCTGTTCGAGTTGTTCGTAGGTGCACGAGCGCGGTTCCCGATCCGGACGCCACCGGTTGAACTGTGCGGTGTGCCGAAAGCGCCGGCCTTCCATGTGGTCGTAGCGGACCTCGACCACGCGTTCCGGCCGCAGCGGCACGAACGAAAGATCCTTGCCGGCGTTCCAGCGGGAGAATTCGTTCTTGCGCGGCGTTCGTTCGCCGGCCTCGTGGGCGGCCCAGTTCCACGGGTGACCGTCGAAATCGGTGACGAGCGGCTGCAATTCGGTGAATAGGCGTCGCCGCTCAGCCATCGGGAACGCGCCGATCACACCGACGGAGGCGAGCTGACCATCGTCCTGGTAGAGCCCGAGCAGCAGCGATCCGATCGCATCGCCGCCCGACTTGTGCACGCGATACCCGGCGACGACGCAATCGGCGGTGCGCTCGTGCTTGATCTTGAACATGACGCGCTTGTCGGGCTGATAGGTCACGGTCAGTGGCTTGGCGACGACACCGTCGAGGCCGGCCCCCTCGAATTCATCGAACCAACGCTGCGCGAGCTCGATGTCAGTGGTGGCCGGCGTGACATGGATCGACGGGCCCGAGCCCGCCAACGCGTCGACGAGGGCGGCGCGCCGCTCGGCAAACGGTCGCCGCGTGTAATCGTCGTCCCCCAGGGCGAGTAAGTCGAACGCGATGAACGACGCGGGCGTCGCCTCGGCAAGCATGCGCACCCGCGAATCCGCCGGATGGATCCGTTGTTGTAGCGCCTCGAAATCCAGGCCGTGCTCCGTGGCGATGACGATCTCACCGTCGATAACGCAGCGCTGGGGCAGCTCAGCACGCACCGCGGCCACCAGCTCGGGAAAATAGCGCGTCATCGGCCGCTCGTTGCGACTGCCCAGCTCCACTTCGTCGCGGTCACGGAAACAGATGGACCTGAATCCGTCCCATTTGGGTTCGTACGACGCATCCGGCGGGATCGATCGCACCGACTTGGCCAGCATTGGCGACACCGGGGGCATGACGGGTAAGTCCATAGGCCGATTGTGCTGGAATCGTTGGTATGGCTGCTGCAGAAGAGCTCGACGTCGACGGTGTCGCGGTGCGCCTGACCAATCCGGACAAGGTCTACTTCCCCAAGCTGGGCACCAAAGGCACCAAGCGGCGGCTCGTCGAGTACTACAGGGCCGTGGCGGGCGGCCCGATGCTGGACGCGCTCCGCGACCGGCCCACCCACCTGCAGCGCTTCCCGGACGGCATCGATGGCGAGGAGATCTACCAGAAGCGGATTCCGCAGCACCACCCCGACTACCTGCAGACCTGCCGGGTGACGTTCCCGTCCGGACGCACCGCCGACGCGCTGAGGGTGACCCACCCCTCGGCGATCGTGTGGGCGGCACAGATGGGCACCGTCACGTTGCACCCGTGGCAGGTACGCTGCCCGGACACCGACCATCCCGACGAGTTGCGCATCGACCTCGACCCGCAACCCGGAGTCGCGTTCGAGCAGGCGCGGACGGTCGCGGTCGACGTGTTGCGGCCCCTGCTCGATGAGCTCGGTTTGGTCGGGTACCCCAAGACGTCCGGCGGCCGCGGCATTCACGTCTTTCTGCGGATCGCCACGGACTGGGATTTCGTCGAGGTGCGCCGAGCGGGGATCGCCCTGGCCCGTGAGGTGGAACGCCGCGCGCCCGAGGCCGTCACCACGTCGTGGTGGAAAGAAGAACGGGGCGAGCGCATCTTCATCGATTTCAACCAGAACGCTCGGGATCGAACCATGGCCTCTGCGTATTCGGTGCGGCGCACTCCGATAGCGACGGTGTCGACGCCGATGACGTGGGAAGAGCTGGCCGGCGCGGAACCGGACGACTACACGATGGCGACGGTTCCCGATCTGGTGAAGGACCGCCAGGACCCTTGGGCTGCAATGGATGACGTGGCGCAGTCGATCGCGCCCCTGCTCGAGATGGCCGACGCCGACGAAGATCGCGGCCTTGGGGACATGCCCTATCCGCCGAACTACCCCAAGATGCCCGGGGAGCCCAAACGTGTTCAGCCCAGCCGGGATACGGACTTAAAGAAAGACAACAAGTCGAAGTGACCTCGCTCGTGAGCGCTTCCATGCGATTTGTCACAGTGACGGCTGGGTGGTCCAAGCTCGCGCCAGCGCAGCTGGGTCTCTGGTCTTGGAACCTCTGCTAGTTCAAGGCAGCCCGAAATCGACTTGATGTGCAACCGTGCAAAACCGCCGTATGACTAAGCGCGTCGGTACGCGCTGACTGGCACGCCGATGGACCCAAAAGTATTGCGTCCCAACTAAAGCGTGCCAGTCAGCGCGTAGGCCAGCTACGGGGTGCAGGTAATTCCGGTGGCCCCGCCGCTACACGAGAAGGTAGGCAGCGTGCATCCGGAGCTCGTTAATGCGGTGGCGGCCAGTACCAAGCCGAGAACAACCTTGTACTTCAAACGAGACATGACCACTCCGTTCGTTGAGAAGAAATGCTTCGCCCGAGGAGGGTTATTCTACGTGAGCACAACGCGGAACGCTATGGCATTCAACATATTTGCGCTCATTATGTCGTATCAAATGGCGTGAAAGGCCCAACGCGGCTGAAACTTGTTGTGTCACAAAGACTAAGTCAACTCCGAACCGTGAGAATCCCAGCAGCATGAAGACGTCTGGCGATGAGGGATTGCGCAAGGTTGCACAGCAAAAGGTGCGTACGCGACACGCTGCTCAATATGAAAGAGCCTGAAGAGCAGGCAGTTTCATAGCAAAGTGCACCGGATAAGTGGTTGCGCTGACTGGCGGGCTCCATGCCCTCGACGATGCAGTCGATAGCTCGATGTCGACCCAACAGGTGAAGGCCGCCAGTAGCGCAACCCCCTCAACGGCTGCCGGGTGGCTTTACGGCGTGCAGACGAGGCCGCCGGTGCACGAGATGGTCAACGGCACGGTGCAACCCGAGCTTGTTAATGCGGTGAAGGCCAGGACCAGGCCGAGAACAACCTTGTACTTCCAACGAGACATGAACCACTCCATCCCCTGAGGAGAAATGTTACGCCCGAGGAGGGTTATATTACGTGAGTGCAATGCGGAATGCTATGGCATTCACTAAATTTGCGGCGATCTACGTCAGCTGATTGAAGGGGGTCACGGGCCGCCGCCGAGCGGCGTCCCGGCGTGGGTTAATGCGTCGCCGGCGTCTGCTTTGCATTCATTCTCGAAATCGTCCCGCGGGCTCGGAACGCGCGATAAGATGAGGACGCGCGCGATCCGACCTGCATTTCAAACAATGCAGGGCGATGTGGAACGTGTTCGGGGGAAACGACATACGGCTCTAACCGATGGAACACGGCCTTCGTTCGTGTCTCCCGATATCGTCATGCCCATTGCAATCCTGTCGGTGAGCTCGGTAAGCTGACCCAACGACCAACATTGACCGCGCCGGCGGATCCGCACGTGCCAATTCCGGGCCCCATTTACGAACCGCCAACGCTTTGAATGCATTTCACGCAACAGCGCCTGCGAGCGTTGCGGGCTTAAGATTTCAAATCCGGTCAACCCGACCGGGAAAAGTAGGCTTTGCCGCTGTACGGCTGGCGGCTCGCGTGTTGTGCGCGGCGTTGGCCCTCGCGCTTTCTGTCGCGGCCGGTGTCACCGCCGCAACCGTCGCACGCGCCCAGCCGGTTGGCGGTGACGCCGCCGACCGCCTGGTCGGATGGGACACCTACCGTCGGCTGGATCTGTTGCCCTATCTGCACACCGGCACGCAGGCGTTGCAGCTGTCGAGCTTCGACCGCAGCGGCGGTGATTTCGACTTCTCCACCGGCAACCGCAACGGCACCGGCGGATGTTTGGCGTCGGGCGGCGCGGGCTGCGTCGTCGCGGAGGATCGCGGTGCCGGCGAGGTGGATTCGATCTGGTTCACCCGCGACGGCGGCAAGGTGACCCGGATCGGAAACATCCGTGTCGAGCTCGACGGCCGGACGGTATTGGACGCGCCCTTGCAATCGGTGGTCGATGGCGCGCTGGGTGCGCCGTTCGAATGGCCGCTGGTGGCCAACGCGGCGCAGTCGCCGGGCGGGGTGTATATCAAGGTGCCGATGCCCTACCGCGAATCGATGCGCATCAGCGTCACATCCAATCTCGAGTACTACCACGTCGACTATCGCCAATTCTCGACCGCCGAGGGTTTGGGATCGGCGGTGCCCGCCGCGCGCAGTGTGGCGAGCACGTCGATTGCGCGATCGGCGGGTGAG
>NZ_LZJJ01000317.1:0-6061 GCF_001667625.1 Mycobacterium sp. E1715 | reverse complement strand
TCCCCATTTGAGCCGGGCCGCACACGAATTGGTGCTGCGGGTGCTCAAGGACCACCCGGACACCAGGGTGACGGTGCTGTTGCCGCGCCGCACGTACTCGCCCCTGTTGGGCCGGCTGCTGCACGACCGCACCGCGGACAAGATGGCCCGCACCGTCAGCCGGGTCCGGGGCGCGACCGCCATCATCGTCCCGTACGACATCGAGTCGCGGATCGGACGGCTCGCGCCCAACGGTTTTGACGCCGACGAGGCGGTAGTGGTGACCCCGATATCGAGTCTCGTGGGCGACTGACCCCGGGGCGGCCGGCGCCGAGGCGACGCTGGCCGCAAGAATTCGAACTAAGTTGCGCGAGTGTGCATCCATGGCGATTTTTGGGGCTGTTTTTGTCGGTGGGGGTGGCTAGTTTGGCGGTATGAGTCCAGATGGTCATCCCGACGCCGAGGCGGTGTTCGATGACCTGGATGCAGTTTTGGCCCGCGCCCGCGCGCTGCCGGTGGACGCGATGACGGTGCGGCAGCAGCTGGCGATGCTGGAACGCTGCGAGCAGGCGCGCCGCCAACTGCCCGCACTCGAACACCCGGTGATCAACTCCCTGGCCCATCAGGCCACCCCCGAAGAGTTGGGCGGCACTTTGGCGCATGCGATCGCCGAGGCGACGTTGGTCAGCCGCGCGGAGGCTTCACACCGCGTCAAGGAAGCGGTGGATCTCGGCCCGCGGCGCGGGCTGACCGGCGAACCGCTGGAGCCGATTCTGCCGGCCACCGCGGCCGCCCAGCGGGCGGGGAAGCTCGGTGCCGGGCAGGTGGCGGTGATCCGCCGGTTCTTCCGTCAGCTGCCCGGCTGGGTCGATGCCGCCACCCGCGCCGCGGTCGAGGCCGACCTGGCCACGCACGGAACGCAGTACCGCCCCGAACAATTGGCCGCGCTCGCCGATCACGTCGCCGATTGCCTCAACCCCGACGGCACCTACCGCGACGAGGACCGGGCGCGGCGCCGCGGCCTGGTGTTGGGCAAGCAAGCCGCGGATGGCATGTCCGAGCTGCGCGCCCTGCTCACCCCCGAGGCCCGCGCCACCCTCGAGGCGGTGCTGGCCAAACTCGCCGCGCCCGGCATGTGCAACCCACTCGAGGACACCCCGTGTGTGGACGGGGCCCCGAGCCAGGAGGCCATCGACCGCGACGCCCGCTCGGCGGCCCAACGCAACCACGACGCACTGCTGGCGGCCAACCGCGCGCTACTGGCCTCGGGAGAACTCGGCCGCCACAACGGGTTACCGGCCTCCATCATCATCACCACCACCCTGGCCGACCTGCAGGCCGCCGCCGGTCACGGCCGCACCGGTGGTGGCACCCGGTTACCGATCAGCGACGTGATCCGCCTGGCCCGCCACGCCCACCATTATCTGGCCGTCTTCGATCACGCCAAACCCGTGGCCCTCTATCACAGCAAGCGGCTGGCCTCCCCGGGGCAACGCATCGTGTTGTACGCGAAAGACCGCGGGTGTTCGGCGCCGGGCTGCACCGTGCCCGGCTACCTCTCCGAGGTCCACCATGTCACCGACTACGCCCAATGCGGCCGCACCGACATCGACAACCTCACCTTCGCCTGCGGACCCCATCACCGCCTGCTCAAACCCGGCGGCTGGACCACCCGCACAAACACCAAAGGCGACACCGTCTGGATCCCACCCCCACACCTGGACCGCGGCCAACCCCGCACCAACACCTTCCACCACCCCGAAAAACTTCTCCACGACGACGACGATGACGACGCGGCATAGTCACTCGGTCAGCGTCGCGCGGATGCACTCGGTGACGTAGGGGAGCGCCAGCCCCGTCGAATTCGCCAGCGCCGGATGGGTGGCCAGCAACTCACGCACCTGGTCCAGCGTCCTGGTGCGTACCTCGGTCGGCGAGGTGATGCAGTAGCTGCGCGACGCGACCAAGTCGATCAGCGCTTGCGGCGTAAGGTAATTCGTCCACTCGACCTGGTGGCGCTCCGGCTCGGTGAACGATTCGGACAGCGTGACGTCGAAGCGGCCGCGGTCGCCGTCGGAACCGATGATCTCGCCCAGCTCCCGCACCCAGCCCAGCCGCTCGTCGCGGGTATTCCACACCAGGCCCAGCCGCCCGCCGGGCCGCAGTACGCGGGCCACCTCGGGGATGGCGCGCTCGGGATCCACCCAGTGCCACGCCTGCGCGACCAGTACGACGTCAACGCTGTTGTCCGGCAAGGGAATCCCTTCCGCGGTGCCCAGGAGCGCGCGGGTCTCCGGCAGCGAGGTGCGCAACACCTCCAGCATGTCGGGAATCGGGTCGACGGCCACAACGTCCAGCCCGCGTTCCACCAGCCGGGTGGTCAGCTTGCCGGTGCCCGCGCCGAGGTCGAGCACCTGGCGCGCGCCGCGCGGCAGCAGCCAGTCGATGGCCTCCGGCGGGTAGGACGGGCGTCCCCGCTCATAGGCCGCCGCCGCGGAACCGAACGACAGGGAGCGGTCGTGGCGAGAACGGGTCACCGCCGTCACGTGCCTTCGTTGGCGGCGAGATCGAGCGTCTTGCGAATAAGTTCCCCGACCGCCTCGGATTCCACCAGGAAGCCGTCGTGCCCGCAGATCGACTCGACAACTTCCAGGCCGCCGCAGCCCGGCAGCAGCTCGGCGAGCTCCTCCTGCAACCGCAGCGGGTAGAGCCGGTCGGAGGTGATGCCGCCAACCACGGCGGGCACCGGGCAACCGGTCAGGGCCTTGCGCACCCCGCCGCGACCGCGGCCGACGTCGTGGCTGTTCAGCGCCTCGGTCAGGGTCACATAGCTGCCCGCGTCAAAGCGGGCCAACAGCTTGTCGCCCTGGTGTTCGAGGTAGCTCTGCACGGCGTAGCGGCTGTCCTCGCCACCCTGCTTGTCGTTGCCGAACCGGGTGTCGAGCTCCGTTTCCCCGCGGTAGGTCAGGTGGGCGAAGCGGCGGGCGATGGTCAGGCCGGTGTCCGGGGTGCGGCCGGTGTCGTGGTAGTCGCCGCCCTGCCAGTTCGGGTCGGCCTTGATGGCCGCGATCTGTGTGGTCTGGGTGCCGATCTGGTCCGCGGTCGCCCGCGCGCCGACGGCCAGCAGCAGCCCGGCCCGCACCCGGCTCGGGTGACCGACCATCCACTCCAATGCCCGTGCGCCGCCCATGGAACCACCAACAACCGCGGCGACCTCGTTGATTCCCAGCGCGGCCAGTGCGGCGATGTCGGCCTCCACCTGGTCGCGGACCGAGACCATCGGAAACCTTGAGCCCCAGGGCTTTCCGTCGCGGGCCAGCGAGCTGGGCCCGGTGGAGCCGCGGCAACCGCCCAGCACGTTGGTGGCCACGGCGCACCAGCGGTCGGTGTCGATCGGCGCGCCCGGCCCGGCCACCCCTTCCCACCAGCCGCCCGTGGGATGACCCGGTCCGGCGGGCCCGGTGATGTGCGAGTCACCGGTCAGCGCGTGCAGCACCACCACCACGTTGTCACGACTCGGCGACAGCTCACCCCAGCGCTGGACGGCGATGCACACGTCGTCGATCACCGCGCCACTCTCGGTGGTCAGCGAGCCGATGTGCACCAGGCCGATCTCGCCTTCGGCGGGCAGCGCCTGGGTCGGAACGTCGGAGATCGTCATGCCCGGGCTCCCTAGAACGCCGCCACGGCTTGCGGGTCGGACGCCTCGGCACCGTACTTCCGCGCGGCGGCGAAACCGAGTTCCAGGTCGGCCAGGATGTCGTCGATGCCCTCGATCCCGACGGCCAGCCGCACCAGGCCCGGCGTGACGCCGGTGGCCAGCTGCTCGGCCGGGCTCAGCTGGGCGTGCGTGGTGGACGCCGGGTGGATCACCAGCGAGCGCACGTCGCCGATGTTGGCGACGTGGCTGTGCAGCTTCAGCGCGTTGACGAACGCCTTGCCGGCCTCGACGCCACCGGCCAGCTCGAAGGCCAGCACGGCGCCGGTTCCCTTGGGCGCCAGCTTCTTCGCCCGCTCGTGCCACGGCGAGCTGGGCAGGCCCGCGTAGTTCACCGACAGCACGCCGTCGTGACCCTCGAGGAATTCGGCGACCCGCTGCGCGTTGGCGACATGCCGCTCGACGCGCAGGCTCAGGGTCTCGATGCCCTGGGCGACCAGGAACGCGTTGAACGGCGAGGCGGCCGACCCGAGGTCGCGCAGTAGCTGCACCCGCGCCTTGAGCGCGTACGCCGGCGGCCCGAGCTCGGCGAACACCACGCCGTGGTAGCTCGGGTCGGGCGTGGTGAAGCCGGGGAAGCGGCCCTGCGTCCAGTCGAAGGTGCCGCCGTCGACGATGACGCCGGCGATGGCCGAGCCGTGCCCGCCGAGGTACTTGGTGGCCGAGTGCACGACGATGTCGGCGCCGTGGGCGAACGGCTGGATCAGGTAGGGCGTGGCGATGGTGTTGTCGACGATCAGCGGTATTCCGTTGGAGTGGGCGACCCCGGCCACCCCGGGAATGTCCAGCAGGTCGATCTGCGGGTTGGAGATCGTCTCGCCGAAGAACGCCTTGGTGTTGGGCCGCACCGCGGCCTGCCAGGAGTCCAGATCGTCCGGGTCGTCGACGAAGCTGACCTCGATGCCGAGCTTGGCCAGCGAGTAGTGGAACAGGTTGTACGTGCCGCCGTAGAGCCGCGGGCTGGAGACGATGTGATCTCCGGCACACGCGAGGTTCAGGATCGCGAAGGTCTCCGCGGCCTGCCCGGAGCTCAGGAAGAGCGCGGCCACGCCACCCTCGAGGGCGGCGATGCGCTGCTCGACGACGTCGGTCGTCGGGTTGCCGATCCGGGTGTAGATGTTGCCCGGCACCTCAAGCCCGAACAGGGCGGCGGCATGGGTGGTGTCGTCGAACGTGTACGAGGTGGTCTGGTAGATCGGCAGGGCGCGGGCGTTGGTGGCCGGGTCCGGGTGCTGGCCGGCGTGCACCTGCCTGGTCTCAAACGACCAGCCGGCGGTCGGATCGGTGTCGTCGTTGCTGGTGGCATCGCTCATGGAAAGCTTCCCCTGTCTGGCTCAGGGGCCCGTCATGGCGGACCCGCGCTTGCCGGATAGCCGGTGCTTGGCTACTCAACCTGGTCATCACCCGGGGCACCCCACCGCGGTTGGAGGGTTGCCGGCCAGCAAGCCGGGGCTTGATGCTGGCGCTCATGACCAATACGAAGATTAGCTTACTGTGCCGACTGGATGCCAATGGCAGGTCGACACCTGCCCAAACGCCCTTGATAACGTGGCAGGAAGAACGCTGAGCCCCCCAGAGATCTGACCGAATATTCGAGGATTTTGACGCCGGGAAGAAGGACCGTGAGCGCCGAACAGCCGACCGTCATCTACACACTGACCGACGAAGCGCCGTTGCTGGCGACCTACGCCTTCCTGCCGATCGTGCGCGCCTTCGCCGAGCCGGCGGGCATCGAGATCAAGACCAGTGACATCTCCGTGGCCGCCCGGATCCTCGCCGAGTTTCCCGACGATTTGACCGAAGAGCAGCGGGTTCCGGACAACCTCTGCGAGCTGGGCGAGCTGACGAAGCTGCCAGACACCAACATCATCAAGCTGCCGAACATCAGCGCCTCGGTGCCCCAGCTGATCGCCGCCGTCAAGGAGCTGCAGGACAAGGGATACAAGATCCCGGACTTCCCGCAGAGCCCGAAGACCGACGAGGACTCCGAAATCCGCGCCCGCTACGGCAAGTGCCTGGGCAGTGCGGTCAACCCGGTTCTGCGGCAAGGCAACTCGGACCGCCGCGCGCCGAAGGCGGTGAAGGAGTACGCGCGCAAGCACCCCCACAGCATGGGGGCGTGGTCGCCGGCTTCGCGCACCCACGTCGCCACCATGCGGCACGGCGACTTCTATCACGGCGAGAAGTCGATGACGCTGGACCGCGACCGCAACGTGAAGATGGTGCTGGAGACCAAGAGCGGGAAGACCCTCGAGCTCAAGCCCAAGGTGGAGCTGCGCGACGGCGACGTCATCGACTCCATGTTCATGAGCAAGAAGGCCCTGGTCGAGTTCTACGAGGAACAGATGCAGGACGCCTACGCGA
>NZ_LZJJ01000316.1:0-10484 GCF_001667625.1 Mycobacterium sp. E1715 | reverse complement strand
GCCGGGTGGCGCGGGGCCAGATCCTCTACGACGCACCCGAGGTCGTCATCCCGATGCTGGCTCTCGACGGCGCGCACACGTACCCCGACGCCGCCCGCACCGAGGCCGAGCACACCATGTTCACCGTCGCCGTCGGGGCGGCCGTGCAGGCCCTGCTCGTCGCCCTGGCCGTGCGGGGGGTGGGCAGCTGCTGGATCGGCTCGACCATCTTCGCCCCCGACCTGGTGCGCGCCGTCGAGAGCCAGCATCGGGATGACGACCTCGGGTGCGTCGTAGAGGATCTGGCCCCGCGCCACCCGGCGTTCCACCGAGTCGGCGGGCCGGCCGTCGCCGGCGAGGTCGGAGCGCCACTTGTCCTTCATCCGGTCCAGCAGCCGCAGCCGGACGTCGGGAGTCCGCAACCAGACGAACCGGACCGGGCGGGTGTGGTGCGGGGCCGGGGCGGTGAGGGCTTCTGCGACGGCGTCTTCGATCAGCACGGGCGCGACGGGCTCGGCGCTGAACCGGCGCACGGACCGGCGCAGCAGCTGGGCCTGCCGGCGCCCCATGTCGAGGGCCTCGGCGGTGCCGAGCCAGAACAGGTCCTCCTCGCCGGGCCGCAACAGCTGCCGGGCCGTCGAGCCGTCGTCGGCCACCGTGAGGCCGCGCACCACGGCGACCGGCATGGCGGTCAGCTTGCCCTTCACCAGATCGGCCGCGGCCGCGACCTCGTCGGCGACCGCGATCTCGGTGACCACCAGCTCGTTGCCGTGCCGGTCGACGGCCCCCGAATACCCGTGCAGCACAGCCAGACCCGACGAGCCCACCGCGGCGTCGATCTGGCCGTTGCGCCAGGCGCGGCCCATCGTGTCGGTGATGACCACCGCCACGTCGACGCCCAGTCGCTCGCGCAGCCCGGCCCGCAGCGCCGCGGCGCTGGCGTCGGGGTCGACCGGCAGCAGCGCGAGTTCGTCGCGGCCCACGTTGGATCCGTCCACGCCCGCGGCGGCCTGGATCAGGCCGATGCGGTTCTCGGTGATCAGGGTGCGGCCCTTGCGCGCCAGCACCCGCACGGCCTCGTCGTCGACGAGCTTGCGGCGCAGTTCGTCGCGCTGCTCGGCGTCCTGCGGGGCCGGCACCAGCCGGCCCTCGCACTTGGACACCACCTTGCTGGTCACCACGACGACGTCGCGGTCGCGCAGCCAGGGCGCGGCCGAGGCCAGCGCCGCGCTCAGGTCGTCGCCGGGCCGGAACTCGGGAAGCCCGGTCACGGGCAGGATCTCGATCGCCGCGGCGGCGCCGTGTTCGGTCATGGGGTGACGCCCGCGAGCTCGAGACCGGCCCACACCATCTCGGCCGTCGCCTTGGGGTCGGTCATCAACAGCGGCACGGCGGTCACCGCGACGCCGTCGATGTCGGCGTGATCGCCCTCGTGCACCAGCCAGCAGTCCAGTATCCCGGTGCCGCCGCGCGCCCCGTAGTGCCGGCCGACCGCCTCCGCGGTGGATTCCACCCCGATCACCGACAGGCACGCATCGGCCATGCCGCGCAAGGGTTTTCCACCGATGATCGGGGAGTAGCCGACGACCGGGGCGGTCGCCGAGCGCAACGCCGCGCGAATCCCGGGGACCGCAAGGATGGCGCCGACGCTGACCACCGGGTTCGACGGCGCCAGCAGGATGGCGTCGGCGTCGGCGATGGCCGCCACCGCTTCACTTGTGGCGGTGGCCTTTTCGGCGCCGACGAAGGCGAAGCTGTGCGTGGGCACCTCGGCCCGGTAGCGCACCCACCACTCCTGGAAGTGGATCGCGCGGCGGGTGCCGTCGTCGGGATCGGTGATCACCACGTGCGTCTCGCAGCGGTCGTCGCTCGCCGGCAGCAATCGAGCGCCGGGTTGCCAGCGGTCGCACAGCGCGGTGGTGATCTGTGACAGCGGGTAGCCGGCGTTGAGCATCTGGGTGCGCACCAGGTGGGTGGCGATATCCCGGTCGCCGAGCCCGAACCAGTCCGGCTGCACGCCGTAGCGCGCCAATTCCTCTTTGGCGTGCCAGGTTTCGTCGCGGTGACCCCACCCGCGCTCCGGGTCTACCCCTCCACCTAAGGTGTACATGCAGGTGTCCAAATCCGGGCAGACCCGCAGTCCATGAATCCAAGCGTCGTCGCCGATGTTGACGATTGCGTTAAGTTCGTGGTTGCCGGTTCCCGCTTCTGGGTGCTGTTGCGTTCCGAACTGACCGAGCCCGAGCAGCTGTTGAATCCCCAGCAGGAATCGGGCGCCGCCAACCCCACCGACCAGAACGGTGACCTTCACGTGGACGACAGTACTGCCCGGCGACCTTGCGGTGGCGGGGCCGTTACGCGGCCCTTAAGCGTAGTCGTGGTCGGTGTGATCGACACGCCGAATGCGCAAAACAACGGAAACGCCGTAATTCGGTCACGAGATGGTATGGAAATGCGCCGTAGTGCTTGACCCGGCTGGTCAACCCGTGTCTAATCACAACAGTGTCATTTCCCGGTTGGCCGGCCGGTTCCGGTGTCGCAGACCGAGATTCGATCACTTGTTCGAATTGTCTGTACACATCAGAAATAGTGGGAACCACTCACTCTCTCAATCAAACTGAGGAGGCGGACGACCGTATGTCTTACGAACATCTTCGAGGAGTCATGGCGAGCACGCCGCACACCCCCATCGTCTCGGCGCCGGTCCGACCGGCCCGGCCGCACTTGACCGTGGTTCCTGATGCGCCAGTCGCATTCGAACCCGAGCCGATGCCGGCCCCCGTCGCGGACCAGTGGCAGGACCGGGCGTTATGCGCCCAAACCGATCCCGAGGCGTTCTTCCCGGAGAAGGGCGGCTCCACCCGCGAGGCCAAGAAGATCTGCCTGGGGTGCGAGGTACGCCACGAGTGCCTGGAGTACGCCCTGGAGCACGACGAGCGCTTCGGCATTTGGGGCGGGCTCTCCGAGCGCGAGCGCCGCCGCCTCAAGCGCGGCATCATCTGACGCCGCGCCGCAACATCATTCGTCGTCGATCGTCGGGTCGATGATCGACGGCTCCACGTCGAGGTAGATGGCCACCTGGGCCACCAATATTTCGTGCAACAAATCACCGAGCTCGACGGTGTCCTTGGCCCGTCGCTCAATCGGCTTGCGGAACAAAACGATTCGCGCCCGCGTGGCGTTGCCGCGGACGTCGACACCGGCCGGGATCAATCGCGCCAGCGGGATCGGCCCGTCGGCGATGACCTCCGGCGGCCACTGCACGCTGTCGGGATCCTTGGCCGCGATGCGGGGAATCTCGTCGACCGCCACGTCGAGATCGGCGAGGCGCGCCTGCCAATTCCGCTCGATGGGTTCGTAGGCCTCCAGCACCGCCATGTCGAATCGCTCGGCCCGGCTGCGCCACCCGGGCACCGTCGGCGGCAGCAGCGGGCCGCGCACATCGCGGCCCCGGCGGGAGGACCGGTGGGAAGCGAATCGGCCCTGGGGCCGATCCCTCCGCGGGAAGCTGCGCGAATCGCCCACGCGCCGATGGTAACGGTTGAACATCGGGGGCCCGCCGGTTGCGCGTGTCCGGCGCTTCACCGGCGTTTGCGCACGATAGCCTTTCGCTCGTGAACGTTCCCCGTCGCTGTTGCCGGCCCGGGTGTCCGCACTACGCCGTGGCGACCTTGACGTTCGTCTACTCGGACTCGACGGCAGTGGTGGGGCCACTCGCGACCGCGCGGGAGCCGCATTCGTGGGACCTGTGCGTCGGCCATGCCGGCCGGATCACCGCACCCCGCGGATGGGATCTCGTGCGCCACGCCGGTCCCCTGCATGCTGAGCCCACGCACCCCGACGAGGACGACCTGGTCGCCCTCGCCGACGCGGTGCGCGAAGGCGGCCAGGTCGAGCGCGCCGTGCCCTATGGCGGCACCGGCACGCCCCTGAACGGCTTCGCGGACCCGCACATTCATCACGGCGGGGCCACCGCGCCAAGCAGCAGTGTGCTGGCGCCACCCGAGCATCGGTCGGGCCGGCGCCGCGGACACCTGCGGGTGTTGCCCGACCCCAAGGACTAGCCGTTCGGGTGTGGCGCGCGGCCCCTGCGCACCGCTGCGGCCCGTGTTTCCCTGGGGCCGATAGGCTGACGGCCAAGAGGCGAAGGAACGCGAACCCTTTCAAGGCGTCAGGAGGCCCCCGCATGTCTCGGCTCGCCGCGACCGTGCACCGCGTCGTCAAGGCTTACGACGTGCGGGGGTTGGTCGGCGAAGAACTCGACGGGCCGCTGGTCACCGCGTTGGGCGCGGCGTTCGCCAAGCTGATGCGCGACGAGGGCGCTCGGCAGGTGGTGATCGGTTACGACATGCGGGACAGTTCGCCCACGCTGGCCGCGGCCTTCGCTTCCGGTGTGACGGGCCAGGGCCTGGACGTGGTCCGCATCGGTCTCGCCTCCACGGATCAGCTCTACTTCGCCTCCGGATTGCTGGACTGCCCGGGCGCGATGTTCACCGCGAGCCACAACCCGGCGGCCTACAACGGCATCAAGTTGTGCCGGGCGGCCGCGAAGCCGGTCGGCGCCGACAGCGGCCTGCGCACCGTCAGCGAGTCCGTGATCGCCGGGGTCGAGCGCTATGACGGACAGCCCGGAACCGTGAGCGACCGCGACGTGCTGGACGACTACGGGAAGTTTCTGCGCTCGCTGGTCAGCACCTCGGGGCTGCGCCCCCTGCGGGTGGCGGTGGACGCGGGCAACGGCATGGCCGGCCTCACCGCGCCCGCGGTGCTCGGGGCGATCGACTCGATCACGTTGCTGCCGTTGTACTTCGAGCTCGACGGCTCGTTCCCCAATCACGAGGCCAACCCGCTCGACCCGGCCAACCTGGTGGACCTGCAGGCCTATGTCCGCGAGACGGGCGCCGATATCGGTTTGGCCTTCGACGGGGACGCCGACCGCTGCTTCGTCGTCGACGAACGCGGCCGGCCGGTGTCGCCCTCGACCGTGACCAGCCTGGTCGCCGCGCGCGAATTGAGCCGGGAGATCGGCGCCACCATCATCCACAACGTGATCACGTCCCGGGCGGTGCCGGAGTTGGTCACCGAGCGCGGCGGCACACCGCTGCGCTCGCGCGTCGGGCACTCCTATATCAAGGCGATGATGGCCGACACCGGCGCCATCTTCGGCGGCGAGCATTCGGCGCACTATTACTTCCGCGACTTCTGGGGCGCGGACTCCGGGATGCTGGCGGCGCTGTACGTGCTGGCGGCCCTGGGCGAGCAGGACCGGCCGCTGTCGGAGCTGACCGCCGACTACCAGCGCTACGAGTCGTCAGGCGAGATCAACTTCACCGTGGCGGACGCCGCGCTGTGCACCGAGGCGGTGCTGAAGTCCTTCGGCAGCCGCATCCACGCGATCGACCACGTGGACGGCGTGACGGTCGACCTCGGCGACGGCAGCTGGTTCAACCTGCGCAGCTCCAACACCGAGCCGTTGCTGCGGCTCAACGTCGAGGCGCGCAGCACCGACGACGTAGACGCGGTGGTCGCGCAGATCAGCGCTCAGATCCAGGCGCAGTCGGCGCCCGCCGAGGCCGCGCCGTGAACACCGTCCGGGCGATCGATCTCGAAGACACCGAGGGCCTGCTCGCCGCCGACCGGGACGGCCTGCTGCGCTCCGCGTCGTCGGCGGGCGCGCAGGTGCGCGCGATCGCCGCGGCCGTCGACGAGGGTGCCCTGGATCCGCTGCGGGCCGACGACCGGCCGCGCAGCCTGATCTGGGTCGCCGGCCGCGGGACCGCCGACAACGCCGGCGCGATGGTCGCGGCGACGGTGGCCGGAGCGGCCTCCGAGCCGATCACGCTGACCGCCGAGGTACCGCCGTGGATCGGCCCGCTCGACGTGCTGATCGTCGCGGGCGACGATCCCGGCGATCCGGCGCTGGTCACCGCGGCCGCCACCGGGGTGCGCCGCGGGGCGCGGGTCGTCGTCGTCGCGCCGTACGAGGGTCCGCTGCGGGACGCCACCGCCGGCCGCGCGGCGGTGCTGGCGCCGCGGCTTCCGATCCCCGACGAGTTCGGGTTGTGCCGCTACCTGGCCGCCGCCCTGGCGGTGGTGCAGGCGGTCGACCAGCGACCCAGCGTCGACCTGCGGGCGCTGGCCGACGAGCTGGACGCCGAGGCGCTGCGCAACAGTGCGGCCCGCGAGCTGTTCACCAACCCGGCCAAGACGATTGCCGCGCGCATCGCCGATCGGCAGGTGGCGCTGGCCGGCGACTGCGCCGCGACGCTCGCGCTGGCCCGGCACGGCAGTTCCGTCCTGCTGCGGATCGCGCACCAGGTGGTTGCCGCGACCGGGCTGTCGGATGCCGTCGTCGCGCTGCGGGCCGGGGTCTCCGGCGGCTTCGCCGATCCCGCCGACGCGCTCTTCCACGACGAACAGATCGACGGGCCGCTGCCGCGGCGGCTGCTGGTGCTGGCCCTCACGTTGTCCGCCGAGCAGACCATCGTGGCGGCCCGGACCGCCGGGCTCGACGACGTGTACCTGCTCGCCGCCGAGGACGTGCCCGACGGTCCCGGCGGCTCTGCCGGGTCGACGGTCGCGCCCGCGTTGGGCGGCGCCATCAGCGCCGAGCAGCAACTGGCAGTATTGGCCGTTCGACTGGAGATGGCCGCGGTTTACGCGCGCCTGGCGCGGGGATAGATAACACAGTGGAACTGCTTCGCGGGGCCTTACGCACGTACGCCTGGGGATCGCGTACCGCCATCGCCGAATTCACCGGGCGGACGGTCCCGGCTGCCCATCCGGAGGCCGAACTCTGGTTCGGGGCGCATCCGGGCGACCCGGCCTGGCTGGAAACGGACGCCGGCGAGATCTCGTTGCTCGACGCGCTGGTCGCCGACCCGGAAGGCCAGCTGGGCCCCGGGGCCCGCGCCCGGTTCGGCGACGTGCTGCCGTTCCTGGTCAAGGTGCTCGCGGCCGACGAGCCGCTGTCGCTGCAGGCCCATCCGAGCGCGGCGCAGGCGGCCGAGGGTTACCTGCGGGAGGAGCGGCTGGGCATTCCGCTGAACTCGCCGGTCCGCAACTATCGCGACACCTCGCACAAGCCCGAATTGCTGGTGGCGCTGCAGCCATTCGAGGCGCTCGCCGGATTCCGGCAGGCCTCCCGCACGGTCGAGTTGCTGCGGGCGCTGTCCGTCTCCGACCTCGACCCCTTCATCGACCTGCTCAACGACCAGTCCGACGCCGATGGCCTGCGCGCGCTGTTCACCACCTGGATCACCGCGCCGCAGCCTGACATCGACGTGCTGGTGCCCGCGGTGCTGGACGGCGCCATCCAGTACATCAGCTCCGGGGCAACGGAATTCGCCGGCGAGGTCAAGACGGTGCTGGAGCTCGGGGAACGCTACCCCGGCGACGCCGGGGTGCTGGCCGCGCTGTTGCTGAACCGCATCACGCTGGCCCCGGGCGAGGCGATCTTCGTGTCGGCCGGCAGCCTGCACACCTACCTGCGCGGTTTCGCCCTGGAGGTGATGGCCAACTCCGACAACGTGTTACGCGGCGGCCTGACCCCCAAGCACGTCGACGTCCCCGAACTGCTACGGGTGCTCGACTTCACCCCGACCACCGAGGAACAGGTGCGCCCCCACGTGCGCCGCGAGGGCTTCGGCCTGATCTACGAGACTCCGGCCGAGGAATTCGCGGTCGCGCTGCTGGAGCTCGACGGCGACTACCTGGGCCACGAGGTCGACGCCTCGTGCAGCCACGAGGGTCCGCAGATCCTGCTGTGCACCGAGGGGTGCACGACGGTGCACGGCAAGTCCGGGTCGCTGACGCTGCAGCGGGGGATGGCCGCCTGGGTGGCGGCCGACGACGCCCCGATCCGGCTGGTCGCGCGCGAGCCCACCAAGCTGTTCAGGGCGACCGTAGGGCTGTAGGGGTGCGCCGGCGATCGCCACGGGCGGCCTGACGGCGTTCGCCCAGCCACAGCCGCAGATTGTGGGCGATCGTGCGGCCGACGATGCGCGGCGGCGGGACCATGTAGAGGCTGTCGAGCAGCGAGAACCGGCGCAAAAACCATTCGGCCAGAACGGGATCGGTCTCGGCGGCCCCGAGGAACTGGTCGAACAGCGCGCCCGAGGGCCGCCACCACCAGGGAATGGGCCCCTTGGTCTCGGCGTGGTGGAAGGTGACGTCGCCGATGGCGTTCATCGTCCACACCGGGAAGGTCGACTTGGCGGTGGCCCGACTGAGTTCGGCGGCCAGCTGGTCGTCGGGCAGTTTCAGCGCGCGACGCAGATGGCCGGCCTGCAGCGAGGTCATCGTCATGCCCTGCCCGAAGGTGGGGTTGAAGCTGGCCACGGCGTCGCCGAGGGGGATGATGCCGGCGGGGAAGCGGTCCAGCTTGTCGTAGCGGCGCCACTTGCTGGCCGGAAAGGCGTGGAACGCCGGCTCGCCGATGGGATCGGCCTGCTTCAGCGCCGCGTTGACGTGGGGCGGGACCAGCTCCTCGGCCAGTTCCAGCATCTCCGGAAACGTCTGCGGCGGCTTGACGTTCGCCACCCCGAACGTCGTCAGCACCCAGGTGCCGTCCTCGTAGCAGAGCATGCCGAGCCCCAGCGACTTGTCGTGCGACGCGCCGGCGACCACTACCTTCTCCGCTATCAAGCCGTCCGGGATGCGAAATTGCTGGGTCGCGTAGTAGATGCCGATGTCGAGGAGGTCTTCCCGCGGGCGCTCGTAGCCCCACTGCGTCAGCCACGTCGGCAGCCGGGTGCCCCTGCCTGCCGCGTCGACGACGAGGTCGGCCGCGACGAATTCCGGATCCTCGCCGTCGACGGGATCCAGCAGCACCCCGGTCACCCGCTGGCGCGCCGGGTCGAACCGCGGTTCGGCCACCGAGCGCCGCACCATCGTGACGTTGTCCGTGTTGCGGACGCGTTTGCGCAGCTGCCACTCCAGGTGCGGCCGGCTGGGCACGTACGCGGTGAATTCGTCACGCAGTGTGTGTCCGGTGCCGAGCACGTGGCCCGCGGCGCCGAGATGAATGCAGTCGGGCCGGTTCTCCAGCATGGGCACGCCCGCGGCCACCATGTCTTCCAGCAGCCCGGGGAAAAGGCTCTCGAACTCCATTGCGCCGCGGGCCATCAGCATGTGCAGGTGCCGGTCCTGCGGAACGGTCGCCCGGCTCGACGGTGTGCTCGGCAACTCGTCGCGCTCGTAGACCGTGACCCGGGAGAACGCATCCGAGAGCACCTGCGCGGCGCACAGCCCGGCGATGCTGCCGCCGATGACCACCGCATGGTCCCTGGTGTTTGCTTTGGTGTCCGCCATCTCGGCAGAGTACCCAGTACTGTGACGGACCAATGGGTCCCCTTCGTAGAGGGAAAGGGCGACGGATGGCCAACCGATGGCGCATGAAGTCGGTCGAACAATCGATCGCCGACACCGACGAGCCAGACACCCGGTTACGCAAGGAATTGACCTGGTTGGACCTGGTCGTCTTCGGGGTTGCCGTGGTGATCGGCGCCGGTATCTTCACCGTCACCGCGTCGACGACCGGTGACATCACCGGCCCGGCGATCTGGATCTCGTTCGTGATCGCGGCGGTCACGTGCGCGCTGGCGGCGCTGTGCTACGCCGAGTTCGCCTCCACGCTGCCGGTCGCCGGCAGCGCCTACACGTTCTCCTACGCCACCTTCGGGGAGTTCCTCGCCTGGATCATCGGCTGGAACCTGCTGCTCGAGTTGGCGATCGGCGCCGCGGTCGTGGCCAAGGGCTGGTCGAGCTACCTGGGCAACGTGTTCGGGTTTGCCGGCGGCACAACGCAGCTCGGTTCGGTCAGCCTGGACTGGGGCGCGCTGCTGATCGTCACCGGGGTTGCCGTGCTGATCGCCCTGGGCACCAAGCTGTCGTCGCGGTTCTCCGCGGTGATCACCGGCATCAAAGTGTCGGTGGTGCTGCTGGTCGTCGTCGTCGGCGCCTTCTACATCAAGGGCTCCAACTATTCGCCGTTCATCCCCAAGCCGGAGGCGGGGCACGAGGCGTCGGGCGTCAACCAGTCGGTGCTGTCGCTGATGACCGGGGCGCACAGCAGCCACTACGGCTGGTACGGGGTGCTGGCGGGAGCGTCGATCGTGTTCTTCGCGTTCATCGGGTTCGACATCGTCGCGACCATGGCCGAGGAGACCAAGCGGCCCCAGCGCGACGTTCCGCGGGGCATCCTGGCGTCGCTGGCGATCGTGACCGTGCTCTACGTGGCGGTCTCGGTGGTGCTGTCCGGGATGGTCTCCTACACCCAGCTCAAGACCATGCCCGGCCACAAGCCGGCCAACCTCGCCACGGCGTTCACCGCGAACGGCATCCATTGGGCCAGCAAGATCATCGCGATCGGGGCGCTGGCCGGATTGACCACCGTGGTGATGGTGCTGATGCTCGGCCAATGCCGCGTGCTGTTCGCGATGGCGCGCGACGGCTTGCTGCCGCGCCAGTTGGCGAAGACCGGCTCCCACGGCACCCCGGTCCGG
>NZ_LZJJ01000315.1:0-8491 GCF_001667625.1 Mycobacterium sp. E1715 | reverse complement strand
CGTTGGCCGCCAAACGTTCCGACGTCATCCACGTCCAGCTGCTCGGACGCGGTGACGGTTCTACCGGCGTGGATTACACGGTCAACGCCGGCATCGGATTCCCGCTCGTCACCGGTCCGGCCGAGCACGCCGGGCCGATCAACCACGTGTTGCCGGCCTGGGACGTGTGCTGCGGCCTGTACGCCGCGCTCGCCGTGGTCACCGCCGTCCGCCGGCGCGACGAATCCGGGCTGGGCGCGCGGATCACCCTGGCGCTGGAGGACGTCGCGCTATCCATTGCCGGAACCCTCGGACTACTGACCGAGCCGCAGGTCACCGGGACCCAGCGGCAACGGCTGGGCAACGCCATCTACGGCCAGTACGGGCAGGACTTCGCCAGTGGTGACGGCGCAAGGTTCATGGTGGTCACCTTGACCCGCAGGCATTTTCGCGATCTGGTCGACGTCACGGGCACCGGCGCCGCGGTGTCGGCGCTCGCCGAGGCGCTGGGCGTCGACTTCGACTCCGAGGGCGACCGCTACCGGTACCGTGCCGTCCTGTCCGGTCTGTTCGCTACCTGGTTCAGCAGTCATGCGGCCGACGAGATCACGGCCACGCTGTCAAAGACCACGGTGCTCTTCGAGCGCTACCGAACCTTCGCGGAGGTCGCCGCGGGCCCCAAGGTGACCGCCAACCCCATGTTTTCCCGGTTGCACCAACCCGGTCTGGGCGACTATTTCGCCGCCGGGCTGCCGCTCGCATTCGACGGCGAGCACCCCGCCGGCGCGGCCGCGCCCGCCCTGGGGCAAGACACCGCCGAGGTTCTCCAGCTGCGCCTGGGATTGACAACGGCCGACATCGAACGGCTGACGGACGCGAACACGATCGACCGGCGCAGAAGCCCGAAACGGAAAGACGACGCATGACCAGACTCGCCCAGACCCTCGGACTGACGGAATTCCAGACCGAAATCGTCGCCGCCGTGCGGCAATTCGTCGAAAAGGAAGTCATCCCCAACGCCGCGGAGCTCGAACGCGGCGACACCTACCCGCAGCACATCGTCGACCAGATGCGCGACATGGGTTTGTTCGGCTTGATGATTCCCCAGGAGTACGGCGGCCTGGGGGAGTCGCTGCTGACCTACGCGCTGTGCGTCGAAGAGCTGGCCCGCGGGTGGATGAGCGTGTCCGGCGTCCTCAACACCCACTTCATCGTGGCCTACATGCTGCGCCAGCACGGAACCGACGCGCAGCAACAGCGGTTCCTGCCACGCATGGCGACCGGTGAGACGCGTGGCGCCTTCTCGATGTCGGAGCCGGAGCTGGGTTCCGACGTGGCCGCGATCCGGACTCGGGCCCAGCGCAATCCGGATGGCAATTACACGATCAACGGGCAGAAGATGTGGCTGACCAACGGCGCCACGTCCACGCTGGTGGCCGTCCTGGTGCGCACGGACGAAGGCTCGGACAAGCCCCACCGCAATCTGACCGCGTTCCTCGTCGAGAAGCCGGTCGGCTTCGGTGAAGTCGTTCCCGGGCTGCAGATTCCGGGCAAGATCGACAAGCTGGGCTACAAGGGCATCGAAACGACGGAGATGATCTTCGACGGCTACCAGGCCGGTGCCGACGACATCCTCGGCGGCATCACCGGGCAGGGTTTCTTCCAGATGATGGACGGCATCGAGGTCGGCCGGGTCAACGTGTCGGCGCGCGCCTGTGGGGTCGGCATCCGCGCCTTCGAGCTCGCGGTCCGCTACGCCCAACAGCGCCACACCTTCGGCAAGCCCATCGCCGAGCATCAGGCCATCGCGTTTCAGCTGGCCGAGATGGCCACCAAAGTCGAAGCGGCGCACCTGATGATGGTCAACGCGGCGCGGCTGAAGGATTCGGGGGAGCGCAACGACGTCGCCGCCGGGATGGCCAAATACCTGTGCAGCGAGTATTGCACCGAGGTCACCCAGCAGAGCTTCCGGATCCACGGCGGCTACGGCTATTCCAAGGAGTACGAGATCGAGCGGCTGATGCGGGATGCGCCCTTCCTGCTGATCGGGGAGGGCACCAGCGAGATTCAGAAGAACATCATCAGCAAGCGGCTGCTGGCCGAGTACCAGGTGTAGTGATGACGGTTCCGGATTTCGCCGCGCGGCCACAGCTTTCGGACGATGTCGCGCGCTTGATCCGCCAGCGGATCTTCGATGGCACCTACGTCGCCGGGTCCTACGTCCGCCTGGATCAACTTGCCGCCGAGTTGGGCATCAGTGTCACTCCGGTGCGGGAAGCGCTGTTCGCTCTGCGCGCGGAAGGTTTGATCGACCAGCGGCCCCGGCGCGGCTTCATGGTGCTGCCGGTGACCGGTCGCGACGTCACCGACGTCGCGAACGTGCAGGCCCACGTCGGTGGCGAACTGGCTGCCCGTGCCGCGATCAACATCACCGACGACCAACTGCGCGAACTCAAAGAGATCCAAGCGGAGCTCGAAGACGCCTACGCCGGTGACGATGACGAACGGACGGTGCGGCTGAATCATCAGTTCCACCGGGCCATCAACGTCGCCGCCGATTCGCCGAAACTTGCCCAGCTGATGTCCCAAATCACCCGCTATGCGCCCGAATCGGTGTTCCCCGCCATCGAGGGCTGGCCGGAACAGTCGATGAGGGACCATCGCCGGATCCTGTCCGCGCTGAAGAAACGCGACGAAGAGCTCGCCCGCGCGGCGATGTCACAGCATCTCGCCGCGGGCGCGGTCCCGCTGATCGACCACCTGACCGCGCGTGGCGTGGTCGTCGACGGGAGCCCTCCGGCCTCGGGATAAGTGTTGTTTCCCGCGCCCGCCTCGGCATATTCTCCCCTGAGAGGGGGCGACAACATAAAGCGAGGAAAAGTGCCCCGAACGATCCGTACGTCGGCTCTCTTCGGTGTAGCCGTGGTCGTGATAGCTCTCGCGCCGCCGGCCGTCGCCGACCCACTGGACCCGATACCCGGCAACGGTGTCTTTGTCGTGGGCCCCGACATCGCGCCGGGCCTCTATCACACGGGCGGCTCGGGGTCGGCCTTCGGCGTCTGGATCAACAACGTGCCGACCCAGGACTCGATGTGCTCGTGGTTCACATACAGCACGCCGGACGCGAACAAGGAGCATGTGCTCCAGACGAACACCTCGATCGGCCCGATGTACGCGAACATCAACACGGCGGTCAAGGCTTTCGAGTCGCAGAACTGTCAGCCCTGGACGCGGGTCTCCTAGGGCGTCTCGCCGGAGCACGCACGGGTGCCGTGGTTCTTGGCGCGAAAGGCGTTGCGATAGCTCTGCGGCGCCACCCCCACCAGCCGGCGGAATTGTTCGCGGAAATTGGTCACTGATGCGAAACCGACTCGGTGCGAGATGGATTCGACGCTGTCGGAGCTGCGCTCGAGCAGCTCCCCGGCGTGCTTGATCCGGACGCTGTTCACCCACTGCATCGGCGTTTGTCCCGTTTCCGTCTTGAACCGCCGGTTGAGGGTTCGCTCGCTGGTGGCGGCCTGCCGGGCGATGTCGCGCAGCGTCAGTGGCAGGTGCGCGTTGCCCTCCAGCCAGACCAGCAGGCCATCGAGTTCGGTGTCGGACCTTGCCCGGTGGCGGATGACGAACTGAGCCTGGTCGCCGGTGCGGTGAAGGGGCGTGACCGCCAACCGGGCGGCGTCGGCGGCCGCCGCCGAGCCGTAGTCGCGCGCAACCATGTGCAGACACAAGTCGAGTCCCGCCGACGCCCCGGCAGAGGTGAGAACCTGGCCTTCGTCGACGTAGAGCGCGGCGGCATCGAGTCTGACGGCGGGATGCACGGCGGAAAACAGGTCGGCGGCCGACCAATGCGTGGTGGCGCGTTTTCCATCCAAAATCCCGGCGGCGGCGACGGTGAAGGTGCCGCTGCAGATGGAGGCGATGCGAATCCCCTTGCCGTACGCGGACTTCAGTGCCGCGATGACGTCCTCCCTCGTCGGCACTGTGACGTCGTTGCGCCCGGGCACCACGATGGTATCGGCGTTCGCGAGTTCCCCCAGACCGCAATCGGTGGCGATCCGCACCGGTCCGGCCGGAACGACGGGGTCCGCGCCGCAAACCCGAACGCGGTACCCCGGCGCGCCGGTCGGGAGGCAGACACGACCGAATACCTCGATCGCGATCGCCAGATCGAACGCGATGACGTCCGGCTCGGCCAGGATCGCGACGGAGTGCATGGGTTGGCAATATACCGGTCCATAGTGTCAATCCAGCCACTGGTTTTGCCGGGTGCGGCCGATGACCATGACGGGATGCACGCACAGATCGTCTTGTACGACGGGTTCGACCCGCTTGACGTCATCGGGCCCTTCGAAGTCCTGTCGGCGGGCAGCGACCGTGTGGGAGGTGACTTGACGGTGACGCTGGTGTCGGCGGAGGGGCCGCGCAGCGTCATCGGCGGCACTCGCGGTTTGGCGCTGGCGGCCACCGCCGCGCTCGATCCGTCGGAAAGCGGCTGCGTGATCGTGCCCGGCGCCAGCGGCCCCATCGCCGGTGATCCGGACGACGGTGTCGAGACCATCCCGGTGCTGCTGGCCCGAGCCGCGCAGACCGAGCTGACACCGTTGTTGCGGAAGGCGTTTGACAACCCGGAGGTGACGGTGGCCGGTGTCTGTGGCGGATCCGTCGTGATGGCGATGTCCGGCCTGATCGAGGGACGCCACGCGGTGACTCATCACCTGGGCCTGGGGCTGCTCGAAGCCGCGGGGGTGCATGCGGTGGCTGCTCGCGTGGTCGACGACGGCGACCTGATCACCGCGGGCGGTGTCACCTCGGGGCTGGATCTGGCCTTACACCTGCTGGACCGGTGGTACGGCCCGCGGGTCGCGCACGCCGTCGAGGAGCTTTTCGAGTACGAGCGTCGGGGCACGGTGTGGCGCCCGACGGGACGAGAACCGGCGGAGGCATAGATGGGCATGGACGGCGACTGGGACGTAACGATCAAGACCCCGATCGGGACTCTCGCGGTGCGGTATGCATTCGCCGAGTCGCCGGGCGGACTGACGGGTATGGCGACGTACAAGGGCGAGACGGTTCCCTTGCAGGACTTGACGAGTGGCGCGGCCGCCGAGGGCACGCGATTGACCTGGCGGCAATCGGTCACCAAACCGATGCGGCTCAACCTCGCCTTCGACGTCGTGGTCGACGGGGATCGGATGGCCGGGCATTCCCGCGCGGGCCGGTTACCGCGGTCGGCGGTCTCCGGTATCCGCCGCTGATCCGGCCGCCTCGATCAGCATCGCTCGCAGCCGACCGGTGTCGACCTTGCCGGTGCCCCCGCGCGGGACGTCGCCGTCGGGTTCCAACAACAGCCACGCCGTCGGGACCTTGAACGCGCTCAGCAGCTTTCGCGCACAGCGACTCAGGTGATCGGCGGACACGGCCCCGTCGCACACCACGGCCGCGCCCACCCGCTGGCCCGCCGTTCCGGGCACGCTGGTGACAAAGGCGCTGTGGACACCCTCGATGCTGCGCAGCGCCCGTTCCACCTCGCTCGGGTAGACGGTGGCGCCGCTGACCTTGAACATGTCGTCGGAGCGCCCGTGGTAGAACAGAAATCCCTCGTCGTCCAGGCGGCCCAGGTCGCCGGTGGGATAGAAGCCGTCGACGGTGAACACGTCCTCTCGGCTGCGACCGCAGATGCCCCGCAGTGTGTGCGGTCCCCGAATCTGGATCACGCCCACCGTGCCCGCGGGTACGGGCTCTCCGCTGTCGGCGCCGACGATGCGAACCTCCATGCCCGCGAACGGCTTTCCGCAACTGCCCCAGGCCGGCGTGGGCATGTCGGTGTCGGCGGCATAGCCGCAGTACGGTCCGAACGCCTCGGTCATGCCGAACAAGGCGGCCCGTGCGCCGGGCTGCGCCCGCTGTTCGGGCGGGAGCAGCGCCTGCAGGCTGCCCGGCCGCAGGGCCGTCAGGTCGGCGTCGAGGTTGGCCGCGTGCCGCGCGAGCGTCTCGGCCTGGTCGGGCCAGCCGCGGAACAGCGTCACGCGCTCGGCCTCCAGCAGCCGCAATGTGGTCTCCGGCCGCGGTATCTCCTCGGTGACCAGGGTGGCGCCGGACAGCAGCGTCGACAGGATTCCGCTGCCGAAGCCGCCTACCCAGAAGAACGGCATCGGTAGATACAGCCGGGTGTCCGCGGTGATGCGCCGCGCGGCCAGACCCGCCCGCACGGCGCCCAGCGCGCTGCCGTGAGAATGCATGACGCCCTTGGGCGCCCCGCTGCTGCCGGAGGTGAACATGACGGCCAAAAGGTCGGCCGCCGTGACCGTCTGTGTCATGGCGTCGACGAGTCGGCGGGCCCGGTCGCCGGCGGTGACCTCGGCGAGCCGGTCGGCCGTCCAGACGTGGCGCAGGGCGGGAAGCTCGGTCCGCCGGGGCAGGTCGTCGAGGTAGCGGCGCCCACGGAACTGCTCGACGCCGATCAGGAATTGCACCGCGGCGGCCCGCAGTTGGGCGGTCAGTTCGCCCGCGGTCAGCAGGGTGCTCAGCGGCACCAGCACGGCGCCGATACGGGTCAGGGCGAGGGCAACCTTCACCCAGCGGGCGCCGTTGGGCATGAGCAGCCCGACCCGGGTGCCCTTGGTGACGCCGGCATCGATGAACAACTCGGCGAGATCCCTTGTCGCCGAGTCAAGTTGACGGTAGCTGGTTCGCGACGTCGGATCGATCACCATGGGCTTGTCGCCGTAAAGCGCGGCGCGCGAACGCACCAACTCGTCGATGGTTGCCTCGTCAGGCATCGAGCAGCTTTTTCAGGTGCCGCCGGTCGACTTTGCCACTGGAGAGCAGCGGCACCTGGTCGCGTGACACGGCCAGGAACCGGCGGGGGATCTTGTATGCCGACAACTCCGCCTTCAGCCGGTCGCGCAGCGCCGCCGCGTCGAAGGCGACGCCGTCGGGCACGACCACGACCGCCCCCACCAGTTGTCCGCGCTGCGCATCCGGGACGCCCACGACATGGGCGGTCAGCCCGCCGGTGACCTTGGCGATTGCCCTTTCCACCTCGTCGGCCGAGACATTGGCGCCCGCCGTCTTGATCATCGTGCTGAGCCGGCCGACGTAGTAGAAGAAGCCATCGGCGTCGGTTCGGACCAAATCCCCGGTGCGGAACCAACCGTCGGCGTCGAAGCAGTCCTCTCGGCTTCGCCGGTAGTAGTGCTGCATCACGTACGGTCCTCGGATGCAGAGTTCCCCGACCTCGCCGGCACCGACCGCTGATCCGGTTTCGGTGTCGACGATCTTGGTGTCGAAGCCGGGCGCCGGCTTGCCGAACGATCCGCGCCTGGTCTCGGGTTGATCGGTCTCGTCGTCACTGATCAGCACGACGCTGCCGGCTTCGGTCATGCCCAGCATATTGTGCCGCAGCTCCGGGTCGGCCGGTCGAACCTCGGGCGCCATGATGGGGTACAGGTTGCCTCGCCGCATCGATGACAGATCCCGGCGCGGGAAGCTCGGATGGTTCGCCAGGTGCGCGATCCCAGCGATGAAACCGTTTGTCAAGGTGGGTTTTTCGGCTTCCAGTAGGTCCAGCGTCTTACCGGGATCCTCCGCGTTGGAGCACACCAGCGTCGAGCCGGCGACCAGGGTGGCAAGCAGTCCGAAGGCGAGACCGCCGATCCAGAAGAACGGCGAATTGCAGAACAGCCTGTCGTCGGCCGTCAGACCGCGAATGTCGTTGAGGTTGCGCTGGTGTGCCAGCAGCGCGCCGTGCGTGTGCACGACACCCTTGGGGGCGCTGCTGGAGCCCGACGTGTACACGATGGCCAGGGGATCGCAGCCCCGCACATCGGCTTGCGTCGCCGCCAGCAGCTCGGGGGCCACGGTATCGGCCAGCCGGTAGAACCGGTCGATGTCGCGGACTCGCCGCCCCGCACCGCGGTGGTGGCTGATGCCGACCTGCCGCAGTTGCGGGGCGGCCGGGACCATGAGCCGGCAGTCGGATTCGAGATCGGGGTCCGCCAGCACCTGCCCGAGCCGTTGCACGTAGTCGTGGCCGCGGAAAGTTGCGGCGCTCAGCAGTATTTCGACGTCGCTGTCGAGCAGTTGTTGGTGCATCTCACGGGCGGTGACGAAGGTGGAGAAGGGAATCACCACGGCGCCGATGCGCGCCGCCGCCAGCATCGCGATGACGAACTCCACGCCGTTGGGGTAGAGCAGGCCGACATGGGTGCCCTTGCCCGCGCCGGCCGCGATCAGCCCGCGAGCGAGGTCCGCCGAACGCGCCTCGGCTTGGCCATAGCTGATGCGGTCGCCGTCGCAGATCAGTAGGGGATGTTCTGCGCGCGCACGGGCCCGTTGTGTCAGGACCTCGGCGACCGTCGGGCAAAGCTGACCTGGGCGCGGTCCGGCGTTTCTTCGGTGCCGCCGCCGCACAAAAGTGACCATGCCCGGTGACGGCCCGACGGTCGCCGAGGTCCTGACACAACGGGCCCGTGCGCGCGCAGAACATCCCCTACTGATCTGCGACGGCGAC